>NZ_RZST01000469.1:0-3656 GCF_003997575.1 Mesorhizobium sp. M1A.F.Ca.IN.022.07.1.1 | reverse complement strand
CCGCAGGACGGTCTCTACACGCTGGCGGTGAGGGAAAGCGCCGGCGAGCAGTTGCAGATCATCGGCTCGATCGTGTCGTTGCTGGTGGCGCCCGAATATCCGGACGCCGTGCTTACCGCGCTCACCGATCCGCGCACCCGCATCGTCACGCTGACCATCACCGAAAAGGCCTATCTGAGGGCCGCCGACGGCAGCCTCGACGAAACTCATCCCGATATCGTCCACGATCTGGGAAACCCTGGATCGCCGAAGACGGCGCATGGTTTCCTGGCCGAGGCGCTTGCGCGCCGCCGCGCCGCCGGCACGCCGCCCTTCACGGTGCTGTGCTGCGACAACCTTCCGGCCAACGGCGCCACGCTGCACCGCCTGCTGATCGAGTTCGCGAAACTGCGCGACTTACGGCTCGCTCGACAGGGCGATGCCGGGCTCGCTCGACAGGGCGATACCGAACTCGCCCGCCATGTCGCCAACGAAGTGGCCTTCCCGTCTTCCATGGTCGACCGCATCGTGCCTGCGACCACCGACGCCGACCGGGCGCGCATCGCCGGCGAGCTTGGTCTCGAGGATGCCTGGCCGGTGATGACCGAGCCGTTCTGCCAATGGGTGATTGAGGATCGTTTCCCCACCGGGCGGCCGGCCTGGGAGAAATTCGGCGTCACCATGGTCGGGGATGTCGGTCCCTTCGAGGACATGAAGCTGAGGCTGCTCAACGGCGCGCATTCCGGCATCGCCTATCTTGGCCTGCTCAGCGGCCACGCCACCGTCGACCGCGCCTTCGCCGACCCGTCGATCCGACGGTTTGTCGACGCATTGTGGGCCGAAGCCGTGCCGACGCTGCCCCAGGATGCAGGCCTCGATACGGCCGCCTACACGGCCGAGCTCGCCCAGCGCTTCTCCAACACCGCGCTTGCCCATCGAACGGCGCAGATCGCCAATGACGGCAGCCAGAAACTGCCGCAGCGCATCGTCGCTTCCGCGCTTGCCCGGCTGGAGGCGGGCCTGCTGCCGGAACATCTGTCGCTGGTTGTCGCCGCCTGGATCGCCGCATGCTCCGCGCGCGGTGGCAGCTTGCCGGAGGGTCATTTCACCGACCCGCTCGACGACGCCCTCAGCAACCTGTTCGGCCGCAATCTGCCGACGGCAACAATGGCCGAGGCCGTGTTCGACCTCGCCGGCTTTGCCAAAGATCATCCGGAGCGACAGAAATTGATCGAGTTTGTCGCCACGCATCTCGTCCATTTCAAGCAGGGCGGTCCGAAGCTGGCTCTCGCGGCGCTCGGCATCGGCAAGGAACCGCCCCGGCTGGCCGAGTAGCGCGTCTCTGCACCGAGACTACTCGCCCGACTCGTTCACGACCTGCCGTGCGGCAGAGTAGGCCCCGTCCAGAACAGGCGCACTGCCTTGCCAACGAGATTGCCGTACGGCACCGTGCCCGGTGAAGCGGCTGTCGGCCAAATTGTCGCGGTTGTCGCCGAGCATGAAATATTCATCAGGCGGCACGACGATTTCCGGCGTGTCGTCGCCTGCCCAACTCGTGTCGGGTCGATCACCCAAACAAGAAGATAGAGCGGCTCGCCGTTTGCATGAAACCGCAAGACACCCTGACAAGCAGGGCGAACTGTCTCCCAAACGAGAAAACGGGCAAACGAGGCAAACAAAAAAGCGGGGCAAGCCCGCGGGGCAAGCCCGCTCTCTTTCAGTCCATCCTAAGATGCCGCCGTCAGGCCGGCAGCAGCGCGCCTTCCAACGTGGTGAGCTGGCTGAGAAACTGCTCGGCCTTGCTGCGGGCTTCGTCGTCCTTGGCGTCGGCGGCGTCTTCCCTGGCTTCCTGGATGCGGCGGGCGAGATCAGCGCGGTCGATGTCGCCGACGGCGACCGCCGATTCGGCCAGCAGCGTGCAGCCGGAGGGCAGGATGTCGGCGAAGCCGCCGAACACGACGTAGCGCTCTTCCTTGCCTGCCGCGGTTTTCACCGTGACGACGCCGGGCTTGATCGTGGTCATGACCGGAGCGTGCTGCGCCATCACGGTCATCTCGCCTTCGGCGCCCGGGATGACGACGGACTCGACCTGCTCGGAAACGAGCAGCCGCTCCGGCGAGACCAGTTCGAACTTGAAAGCTTCAGCCATGCCAATCTAGCGAGTAGGGAATAGCGAGTAGCGAGTAGTGAAAAACTCGGCCGGCCCACTGATCCCTATTCGCTACTCCCTATTCGCTATTCGCTTCTTTACGCCGCCTCAGCCGCCAGGCGCTGCGCCTTCTCGACCGCTTCCTCAATGCCGCCGACCATGTAGAAGGCGGCTTCGGGCAGATGGTCGTAATCTCCGGCGCAAAGGCCCTTGAAGCCCTTGATGGTGTCGGCAAGGTCGACCAGCTTGCCCGGCGAGCCCGTGAACACTTCGGCGACGAAGAACGGCTGCGACAGGAAGCGCTCGATCTTGCGGGCGCGGGCAACGGTCTGCTTGTCCTCTTCCGACAGCTCGTCCATGCCAAGGATGGCGATGATGTCCTGCAGCGACTTGTAGCGCTGCAGGATCGACTGCACCTGGCGGGCGACCTGGTAGTGCTCCTCGCCGACGACCATCGGGTCGAGCATACGCGAGGTCGAGTCGAGCGGATCAACGGCCGGGTAGATGCCCTTTTCCGAGATCGCGCGGTTGAGCACGGTCGTGGCGTCGAGGTGGGCGAAGGACGTGGCCGGCGCCGGGTCGGTCAAGTCGTCGGCCGGAACGTAGATGGCCTGCACCGAGGTGATCGAACCCTTGGTCGTGGTCGTGATGCGCTCCTGCAGCGCGCCCATGTCGGTGGCGAGCGTCGGCTGATAGCCCACGGCCGAGGGGATGCGGCCGAGCAGCGCCGACACTTCCGATCCCGCCTGGGTGAAGCGGAAGATGTTGTCGACGAAGAACAGCACGTCCTGGCCCTGGTCGCGGAAATACTCGGCGACGGTGAGGCCGGTCAGGCCGACGCGGGCGCGCGCGCCCGGCGGCTCGTTCATCTGGCCGTACACCAGCGCGGCCTTCGAGCCCTGGCCGCCGCCCTTCTTGTTGACGCCCGATTCGATAAACTCGTGATAGAGGTCGTTGCCTTCGCGGGTGCGCTCGCCGACGCCGGCGAACACCGAGAAGCCGCCGTGGGCCTTGGCGACGTTGTTGATCAGCTCCTGGATCAGCACGGTCTTGCCGACGCCGGCGCCGCCGAACAGGCCGATCTTGCCGCCGCGGGCGTAAGGCGCCAGCAGGTCGAGGACCTTGATGCCGGTGACCAGGATCTGCGCTTCCGTCGACTGGTCGACATAGGCCGGAGCCGGCTGGTGGATGGCGCGCATTTCGACGGCGTCGACGGGGCCGGCCTCGTCGACCGGCTCGCCGATGACGTTGATGATGCGGCCGAGCATGCCCGGGCCGACCGGCACCGAAATCGGTCCGCCGGTGTCATAGACATCCTGGCCGCGCACGAGACCTTCGGTCGAGTCCATGGCGATGCAGCGCACGGTGTTCTCGCCGAGATGCTGGGCGACTTCGAGGACCAGGTGGTTGCCGACATTGTCGGTTTCCAGCGCATTCAGAATGGCCGGCAAATGATCTTCGAACTGGACGTCGACGACGGCGCCGATGACCTGGCGCACCTTGCCGGCGGCGCCGACCCGCTTCGCCG
>NZ_RZST01000468.1:0-3685 GCF_003997575.1 Mesorhizobium sp. M1A.F.Ca.IN.022.07.1.1 | reverse complement strand
GACAGATGGCGGTTGCCGTGCGCGGGCGTCCGTCGAGCGCGCCGATCTCGCCGATCAGGCTGCGCGACAGCTCGATATTGGCCACCAGCTTCTGCCCGCCCGGTGAATAGAGCGAAATCTCGACCGTGCCGCTCATCACGCCGTAGATGCGGTCGGATGCGTCCTCCTGGACGAACAGGTGCTGACCGGCGGCATAACGTTCGACCTTGCAGCCGCCGAACAGCAAATCGAACTGGCGCGGATCGATCCGCGCCAGACGCGGCAGGGTGCTCCTGTCGTCTGTGCTGGCTGTGGACATGATGCGGTTCCGCCTCTCGTTGAGCGGAAATTGTATGACAAGTGCATGCTCGATCAAGGCCTGTCTCCTTTCGTGCGATTGCGGCAACACACGACGGCCTTTGTAGATCGGGCGCCAAACGTGCGCTGCCGGCACTCAAATTGTCCGGCAACTGTCCCTTGCAGCGGGAAACCGGAGCGCGCTGGCGGACGCGGACCGAACTACGAAACGCCGTTCGCGCGCGTGGCGGGAGGTGACCGACGCGCGCGAACAGCAAATCTGAAAATGGCTAGGTGATCGAAACTCCCTGCCGAGCTTTCAGGCCGGAGGCCGTTGGAGCCCATGCATCAGTGCCACCCGGTGCGATATCTGTGCGCGAGGCCTCCGCGGCGTATGTGAAGGCGATCACAGAAGCGTCGCCTGTCCAGCAGCGGCTTGCCGCCGCCCTGCATGGACCAGTCCGACGACCCCGACCGACGAACTCAGCGCCTTCGAACGAAATGTCGGCGACAAGGGCAGCGGCCCGGTTGTCGGCACCCGCCGCAGCAGGCACCATATTGCGGCAGTGCTTCAAAAGGCAATTGCGGAAAATCGAAAACCGATCTATGGAGCGCGCGGCTGATTGAGGGCGGCCATCATCCTATTTGCATAGGTTCGCTGCCCCATGCCCGATAACTTCTCGCGTGTAATCGCATTTCTTGCCGTGGTTATGGCCCTGCTGTTTGCCGGGCTGCATTTCCATCAGGGCAACATCATAGCCACGCTCTACTTCATGACCGGCGCCATTCTGGTGACGGGAGTAACGCATTTGAATGTGCGCCGAGGCCTGATCTAAGCGTCCTCCCGGACGCGAGCTGTCCCGCTGCACGAAATCGAAGAGGTTCATCGCGGCCGGATCATCCAACTTTCAGGAAGTTGGATGGTGGGCGATGCAGGGATTGAACCTGCGACCCCACCCGTGTGAAGGGTGTGCTCTCCCGCTGAGCTAATCGCCCGCTCGTTGCCCGAAGGCCGAAGCGAGCCGCGATATAAGGGAGGCGCGTGCGCGAAGTCAAGGCAATGTGCCGACGTTATCCTGCGGACCGATTTCGGGTTCCTGCCGGCTCGATCTGGGCAGGCGCTCAGCGCGCCGCAGCGATCAGACGCTGGGCCAATTCCGGCGTCAGCGTGTCGAAATGCGAGATCACCAGCGTCGGTTCGAACTCGCGCACATGACGATCCGTATAGCCGAAATCGACCGCCACCACCGGAATACCGGCCGCCTTGGCGGTGTCGATGTCGGTCTGCGAATCGCCGACCATCAGGGCGTTGTGCGGATCGCCGCCAGCCAGTTTGATGGTTTCGGTCAGATGGCGCGGGTCGGGTTTGCGGAAGGCAAAAGTATCCTGGCCGCAGATCGCGGCAAAGTATTTGTCGAGACCGAGCGCGCCGATCAGCGTCGCCGAATTCGCTTCATACTTGTTGGTGCACACCGCCATCAGATAACCGGCGGCCTGGAAGCGATCGAGGGCTGCGACGACGCCGGGATACGGGCAGGACTTGCCAGGGATGTTGATCGTGTAGTGGTCGAGGAAAAGCTTCAGCAGCCGGTCGTGCTCTTCCGCCATCAGCGCCTTGTTTTGCGCCGCATGCGCGCGTTCGATCATGACGCGGCCGCCATGGCCGACGTAGCGTTTGAAGCCGGCTTGGTCGACCGCGGCAAGCTCCGCGGCCGCCAGGCTGTGGTTGAGGCTGTCGAGCAGATCCGGCGCGGTGTCGATGAGCGTCCCGTCGAGGTCGAACACGATGATCGGTCGGGTCATGGCCAGTCCTGAATGATTGAGGTTCCGCAGCCGATACAAGATGCGCGGTGGTCAAGCAAGCCACCTCCGTCGGTCCACAGGCAGAGCCTTTGACGGGAAAGGCAAAAATGCTAGGAGGCGCGCCAAACCATGGAAATCGGGGACAGGAGCGGCATGGACGCAAGGCAGTTGAAGGTCGAGGCCGCGCGTGCGGCGCTCGCCCATGTCAGCAGCGGCATGCGGCTCGGCATCGGCACGGGCACGACCGCCGACGAGTTCGTCCGGCTGCTCGCCGAAAACGTCGCGACCGGCCTCAGCGTCATCGGCGTGCCCACATCCGAGCGCACCGCGGCACTCTGCCGCGAGCTTGGCGTGCCGCTGTCGACGCTCGAGGAAACGCCGGAGCTCGACCTCACCATCGACGGCGCCGACGAGATCGATCCCGCGCTGACGTTGATCAAGGGCGGCGGCGGGGCGCTGCTGCGCGAAAAGATCGTCGCGGCTGCGTCGCAGCGCATGATCGTGATTGCCGACCGGTCCAAGATGGTCGAGACGCTCGGTCGTTTCCCGCTGCCGATCGAGGTCAACAAGTTCGGCCTGCGCGCCACCGAGATCGCGGTCGGCGCGGCGGCGGCAAGCCTCGGCCTTGCCGGCCCGGTGACATTGAGGATGACGGGGGGGCAGCCATTTGTTACAGACGGCGGCCACTTTATCCTCGATGCATCTTTTGGCCGCATTCCGGATACAAGAGCGCTTTCGAATGCTCTCTTCGCCATTCCAGGCGTTGTCGAGCACGGTCTATTCATCGGGCTGGCGTCAACCGCCGTCATCGCCGGCGGCGACGGCATCCAAACCGTCCATGCCGCCCGAAAACCAGGGAGTTCTATCGACCATGATGTTGCATAAACGGGTTCGCCGCCTTTCGACCATTCTGGCGGCCTCAGCGGTGCTTGCGCTGTCCTCGCCGGCGTTTTCGCAGGATATCAGCGAATCGCATCTGAAGGCCGCACGGGCCGCAGTTGCGGCTATCCACGCTACCGACCCGTTCGACAATATCCTACCGCAGGCGGCGGCCGCGCTTGAGAACCAACTGATCCAGAAGAACCCCGACATGCAGGAACTGATCGGCAAGACGGTCACCGAAAAGGCCATGGGCTTGGCGGCGCGCCGCGCCGACCTGGAGAAGGAGGCGGCGCTCGCCTACGCCAAGGTGTTTTCCGAAAAGGACCTCAACGATATCGCCACTTTCTACAGCTCGGAAGCCGGCAAGAAGCTGCTCGACAGCGGCCCGGCGGTCACGCGCGACCTGGTGAAGGCGGCCGACATTTGGCAGAACGGGGTCGCCCGCGACCTCGCCCAGCAGGTCGGCGAAACGCTCGCCGCCGCCGCAAAGGCCGCGGCTCCGGCCAAGCCTGCGAAGGATGCGACCGCTCCTGCCGACGGCTCCGCTCCTGCCGATAATTCGGCGCCTGCAGACGACCAGGCTCCTGCCGACAAATCGGCTCCTGCCGACAATTCGCAGAACTGATCCGTTTCAAGCGGCCGACGGCCGACTTGACCAGAAGAGCCCGGATTTCCGGGCTTTTCTTTTGCCTGCTGTCCGCCTACCTGTGACACACTTCCATTG
>NZ_RZST01000467.1:0-3687 GCF_003997575.1 Mesorhizobium sp. M1A.F.Ca.IN.022.07.1.1 | reverse complement strand
GCCCATGACGGCGACTTCCGCCCGCGAGGACGGCGAGAACAGCGCCCCGAAGCTTCTGTCGGACAGGATGGAAAGCACGGCTTCCAGCGCCGTGTCGCGCTCTTCGGCCGGCCAGTCGGCGCCGGCGCGCGCTAGATAGCGCTCGGCCGCGCTCCGCCTCTCGTCCTCGGCGATGCCGGGCAGCATCTGTAGCAATTTGTGCAGTGCCAGCCCGCGCATCACCGCAAAGCCGGGTTCGGTTTCCGCAGCGAGCACCGGCGAGCGCGTGTCGGGCAAGCTTTCCGTCGCTTCGTCGATCAGCGCCGAGGCGCCTGAAGGCGAGAGCGGCCGCGGCAAGTCCTCATAGGGCGGGAGCGGCCGGAACAGGCCGTCCGGCAGCGGCGCGGCATGATCGAACAGTATCGTCTCCTCAGCCTGATTGAGCGCCATCGGCGGCAGCTTGGTCATATGGAAGCGATGCACCGCCACGTCGGGTGTCGCCGGATGCCGCCGCTCAGCGCTTTCCGGCGCACCCAGCAGTGCCCGGCTGACAATCGAATGCCAGGTGCCGGTGCTCGGCGCGCGCTTGCCGTGATAGCCGCAGACGATCAGCCGGTCCTCGGCGCGCGTCATGCCGACATAGAGCAGCCGCCGGTATTCGTCGTCGGCAAGCGCGCGCGCCCGCGCCGAGGCCGCTTTCGAAACGCCGTTGACGACGTCACTCGCCGAGCGCCAGAGATAGCCCTTGCCCTTCCAATCAGCGCCCGAGCTTTCGAAGGCCATCAGCCGCGGCAGGTGCTGGTCGCTGAACGGCGCCGAGCCGCCGTCGACCAGGAAGACGACCGGCGCCTCCAGGCCCTTGGCGGCGTGCACGGTCATGACGCGCACCTCGTTGCGGGTCTGGTCCATCTCGCGCTTGATCTCCGGCCCGCTGTTTTCCAGCGTCGAGAGGAAGGATTCCAGCCCCGGCAGGCCGGTACGTTCCTCAGCCAGGCAGAAACTCAGGAACTCGTCGAGGATGTCGCCGGCTTCCGGCCCGAGCCGGGCCGTCATCTTGCGGCGCAGGCCGTCACGCGAAAGCGCGGCGGCATAGAATTCAAACACCGGCTTGAACGCCACCTCAGTCGCCCAGCCATCGAGCCGGCTAACAACGGCGGCCAAGACCTCGTCTCCGCCGGCATGCTGCCGGAGCGAGGCGATCAGCGACTGGCCCTTTGGCCGCTCGCCAGCGAGCGTGAGCAACGTCTCCTCGGAAACCTCGAAGATCGGGCTGCGCAGCACGGCGGCCAGGGACAAGTCGTCCTCCGGCTGAATCAAAAAATGGCCGAGCGCGATCAGGTCCTGCACGGCGATATGGCCGGGAAGGCTCAGCCTGTCCGCGCCGGCAACCGGGATCTGCCGGTTCTTGAGGCTGCGCGACAGCGCGTGCACGAAGCGATCGCGCTTGCGCACCAGCACCAGGATGTCGTCGGCGGTCAGCTTGCGGCCTTTGCCTTCGATGGCCTCGCCGTTGCGCAGCCAGTTCTGGATCGTCGTTGCCACATGTTCGGCCACGCGCACGGCGGGCACGCTGGCGTGGTTGACCGGCAAGGTCCAGTCGTCGGGCTCTTCGACCATTTCGGCGCCGATCGAGGGCCACACCTCGACATAGCCCGGCGCATCGGTGCGGATCGCCTTGTGGCTGAGCGGATCGGGATCGTGGCTGATGCCGCGTCGCACGCCTGGCTCGGCGAAGACGCGGTCGACGGCGGCAAGCACGTCGTCGCTCGAGCGGAACGACCAGGTGAGCTTCAGGTCGGCAAACGAAGCCTCCGCGTCGCGCACCCGCCCGGCAAACAAAAGCCGGCTTTCGGCAAAGGAATCGGGCGCCGCGCCTTGGAAGGAGTAGATCGACTGTTTCTCGTCGCCGACGGCGAACACCGTGCGCCGCACCGTCTCTCGCTGGCCGAACCCGGCGAAGAATTCTTCCGTCAGCTTCTTCACCACTTCCCACTGGTCGGGACTGGTGTCCTGCGCCTCGTCGAGCAGGATATGGTCGATGCCCTGGTCGAGCTTGAACTGCACCCACGGCCCGGCATCGGGCCGCGACAGCAGGCTGACCGTGCGGGTGATCAAATCGTTGAAGTCGAGGAAACCGCGGCTTCGCTTCAGCTGCTCGTAGCGGGCGATCAGCCAGCCGGCGACGGTGAGCGCAGCGGCCGTGCCTTCGAGCATGCGGAACAGCCCCAGCCGGTCCGATACATCGAGGATCGCCTTGGCCGCCGCGAGATAGCGCTCGGGCAGGTCGGGCAGCCTGTCCACCAGCGCTTTCTTGAAGATTTTCGGTGGATCGTAAGGGTCGCCATCGGAGCGCAGAAATGCCTTGGCGAGCAGTCGCAGTCGCCTGATCGGATCGGCTTCGGCAAAAGCGGTCTGCGCATAGGGCAGCACGTTGTTCAGCACCTGCCGCGCGTCGGCGGCTTCGGCGGCGCGCCCGAATTCAGCGAACTGGCTCGGCGCAAAGCCCGGCAGCGGCCAGACCGAAGCGGCAATGCCGGCTGCCGTCTGGCCGGGGTTGAAGCCGAATTCGGCGAACAGCAGCCGGAAGTCCCGGTCCTTGCCCAGCTTTTCGATAAAGGCGCGCAGTTCGTCGCGCTTGCCGACGATCTCGGAGAGCAGCATGTCGAGCCCGAACTCGCCGCCGCGCTCCAGCACCGTGGCAAAGGCTTCCGCCAGGCCTTCGACACCGGTGCCGGCACCCGAGATCATGTCGCGTCGCGCATCCGCGAAAAGCGAGGCCTCCATCTGCGGGTCGAGCATCTCGAAATGCGCCGGGATGTTGGCTTCCAGCGGGAACTGATGCAGCACCGATTCGCAGAAGGCGTGGATGGTCTGAATTTTCAGGCCGCCCGGCGTTTCCAGCGCCTCGGCAAACAATCGGCGCGCGCGCCGCATCCTATCGCGGTCGGCCGACCGCCCGTCGAGCGCGGCTATGCGTGTCGCGAGCTCGGCGTCGGGAAGCGCCGTCCATTCCGACAGCGTCGAGAACACGCGGTTCGACATGTTGGCGGCGGCGGCGCGCGTGTAGGTCAGGCACAGGATCTTCGACGGATCGGTGCCGTTGAGCAGAAGCCGGATGACGCGTTGCGCCAGCACATGGGTCTTGCCCGAGCCGGCATTGGCCGAGACCCAGGCGGAATTTTGCGGATCGGAAGCGCGCGCCTGGCTGGCGGCGGTGTCGGAGGGGATCGGATATCTCATCCTTCCGCCTCGTCCTCGCTTGCGCCGCCGGCCGACCATTCCAGCACGCGCGCCAGATGGTCGTAGTCGCCATCGGCCTCGCCTTCGCGGAACGGCAGCGCGCGTGACAGATAGCCGGTGGTCGGGTCAGCATAGTGGAACAGCAGCCTTTCCAGCCGCGCCCACGCTTCCTCGGCAAGCTCGTTGGCGGTCTTCGGCTTGCGGTTGTATTCGAGGATCGATTCCTCGAACACCTCGCCGTTCGGCTTCAGCCGCACGAAGGCAAGCTGCGAGGGCTCGCAGATGCCGAGCTCCTTGAAGGCGCCCCGCCGAAGAAGCGCGCCCTCGAGTGCCAGCTGCGGCGACAGAAGCGTATGCGCCTGCGCCTTCGAAGGCGAGGAACCGGTCTTGTAGTCGAGGATGTCGGCCATGCCGACTGCGAGAAGGTCGACCCGGTCGGCATAGCCCGAAAGCGTGATGCCGGTGCGG
>NZ_RZST01000466.1:0-3706 GCF_003997575.1 Mesorhizobium sp. M1A.F.Ca.IN.022.07.1.1 | reverse complement strand
GGCGCCCCGCCACTCCCGCTCGAACAGTTCCTTGAGCTGCCCAATGCTTGTCAGATGATCGAAATTGGCGCGCACGCGCCACTCTGCAGCGTCACCGAGGCGGGCGCGCAGCACGGGATCACGGATAAGGCGCTCCAGCGCCTGTGCCAGGGCAATTGGGTTTTCTGTCGGGACCAGCAGCCCGGTTTCATCCGCAGATAAAAGCTCCGGCACGCCGGAAATATCGGTCGACACGCAGGCAAGCCGCTGGCTGGCCGCCTCAACCAGAACATTCGGCAGACCGTCCCGGTCGCCGTTTGCGGTGATCCTGCAGGCCAGGGCGAAGATGTCGGCGCGGCGGTAGTGCTCAAGCACCTCCTCCTGAGCAAGCGCGCCTCTCCAAGAGACGCGACCATCCAGGCCGAGCTTTTGCGCCAGCGCCTTGAGCCGTTCCAGTTCCTCGCCGCCGCCGATATGCTCGAAACGCCACGCCAAATCACCAGGCAGGAGGGCAAGAGCCTCCAGCAAGGTATCGTAACCTTTCTTTTCAACGGCGCGCCCGACACTCAGAACGATAACCGGTTCGTCCGGTGCCGAGCCGTCATGCTGTTTCCGCGCCTCGCGGAAGCTGCCGAAGCGATCAAGGTCGAGCCCATGATAGCTCAGATGCAAAGACGAGTTGCCGTTAGCGAGTTTTTTCAGACGGTCGAAGCCGGTTTTCGTGCAAGTGACCGTCCAGCGGGCCGAGGAAAGCTTGCCGGCGAGATCCCAGTCAGGCGAAGTCCAGATGTCCTTGGCATGGGCCGAGCAGCTCCAGGGCAGACCGCGAAGCTGGCTGGCATAGCGTGTCACCGATGCCGGTGTGTGCGCGAAATGCGCATGCAGCCAGCCCACATCTTCCGGCCATTCGGCCGCCAACACGAGCGCTTGCCCGAAGCGGCGTACGCGATTGCGCGTAAAGTCGCGAGGGATGTCGGTAGCCAGCGATCCGAACGCGCGCCAGAAGCCTGGCCGCAGCAGACAAGCAAACAGCGAGCGAGCCACCCGCATCGGTTCTTCATGCAGATATTCCGGCAGATAATGGACGGGCGCTTTGATCTCGTTATGCACCGGATGGCGTTTTGTGTCGGTCGGCCGTCTCAGCGCGACGAGTATCAGGTCGAACCCCGCTCGCTCCAACCCGAGCAGCTCCTGCGCGATGAAGGTTTCCGACAGCCGCGGATAACCCTTCAGAACCACGACGATCTTGCGAGGTTGCAACTCAGTTGATGCCTTCAATGACCGAAAGGTGATGGCCGGCACGCCGGTCGAGCAGTTCCGCGACGATTGCGGAAATATGAGGCAGCCCTTCCAGCCTCAGGTGCGGATTGCTCTGCGATGGGCGGGGCCGATCCGGCAGCACCTTCAGTGTATCGGCAAACCGCTGGGAATCCTCAGCTTCTTCCGGGGAAAGCATCTTGATGAGACCGAGTTCGGCTGCTCGCCGTGCGCGGATCAGTTGCTCCTCGCGCGGCTTGACGCGGGGCACGATCAGCGCCGGCTTGTCGAAAGACAGTATCTCGCAATAGGTGTTGTAACCGCCCATCGCCACTACCGCCTTGGCGCCGGCAATCAGCTCTTCCATGCGGTTGTCGAATTCGATGATCTTGATATACGGGATTTTGGACCCCTTCTTAAGAAACTTGTTGCGCTTGCGCGCCGGCATGTAGGGCCCAAGCACGATCAGCGCCCTATGCTGCAATTGCGGATCCTGCTGATAGGCATCGATAACGTTGTGGATCAGATCGGCGCCGTCGCCGCCGCCACCGGTCGTAACGAGGATATAGTCGCCCTCGGGGCGGTGGCCGGGCAACTCGTTCTTCTGCAGGCTCCGTTGCAGGAAACCGACGAACTTCATCTTTGCCCTGATAGCCGGCGGCACATCCAGGCCGGTCAACGGATCGTAAAAATCCGGCGGACCGTAGGCCCAGACCTTGTCGTAGAACAGGCCTATCTTGCGCATCACATCCCTGCGTTCCCACTCTGCTTCCAGCAGATGCGGCGCATCCATCACCTCGCGCAGGCCAAGCACCAGCGTAGTGCCTCGCGTCTTGAGGTAGGACAGCGTGTCCTCGATCTCACCGCGCAGCCCGAGCGGTTCCTTGTCGACGATGAAGATATCCGGCCGAAACGTCTCGGCTGTGTGGCGAATGATCGACTGGCGCATTCTTAGCGTCTCATGCAGATCGATATCCTTTTCCAGCGAGGTGTATTCGCCGTTGCGCAACTTGATGACGCTCGGGATCTTCACGAAGTCGACGCGGGCGCGGTAGTCGAAGGCGCCGGCGATAGGCGCGCCCGAAATGATAAGCACCTGAAGTCCGTGGAAATCCTCGACCAGGGAATGCGCGATCGTGCGGCAGCGCTGCAAGTGGCCGAGCCCGAACGTGTCGTGGCTGTACATGAGAATTCGAGCATCTTGTACGTGCTGGGTCATTGTCGAACCTCTTTAGAATTCTCGCCTGAGGACCGCGGGCCCCCGCAGGATTCGAACCCATTTCTCGCGGGTCTATCGCCCTGTTTTGAACATGAGGGAGCAATTTTTTCAAATTATATTACCCAAGAGGGTTCATATGCTGAGCAGCGTCTGCTCAGCTGCTATGCACATTGGATGCGATGCCCAGCCTATTTGCCTTGTCGGCCTCGTGCGCTGCAGATAGATCACGGCGGATACATGCACTTGTATCGAGACGGGTCGCGGGCTGGCCGATTGCTTGCTTTCAGAAAAGCGGCCAGGGCGATGGCGCTCCTCCCTCGTGGCCGACGCGGCTAAACTGCCCAAGAATGGGCTGAAGATCTTCAAAGACAGCGCGCCGACACAAACCATGATCGATGCCCCAGATGCGGGCGCTCTCGCGCCGCCCACGCAGAACATCGCCTTGTCCCTCAGCCAGACGAATTCAGTAACAGCATTGGCGTTATCCCACATCCGACCCGATGAGCGAGGGGGCAACCCGCGCGGCCCACCCAAGCGCAGGACCTAACGTCGACGATTGTGCCTTCGAGCGTCGCCCAAGCGAAAGAGCCATATCCTACTCAAATTGAGGTATGACTCCGCGGGGACAGCCTTTCAAGCATGTGCTAATAAAGTCGTTTCGGGGAGGATGCCATGCCGTCCTTGAGGTGGGCTGCAGTTGTCGCGCTTGCCGCGAATCTCATCAATGCGACACCGACCATAGCCGCCGAAGCAGTGGGCCGGGCAGTCGTGATCAAGACTGCCGTTACCGGCGCAACCGGACCACTGGTGGTCAGCGCACCCGTTCATCGGGACGAACGAATCAGGACATCCAATACCGGGCTTGGCCAATTCGTGTTCCGGGATGGCACCAAGCTGGCGGTGGGGTGGGGTTCTTCCGTCGTCCTCGACAAATACGTCTTCAACGATGATAATTCGGTGAAGAAGCTCACCATCCGCGCTGCCAAGGGAACGTTTCGCTGGATAAGCGGGAACTCGCCTTCGTCCGCCTACCAGATTGTGACGCCCGCAGGCACAATAGGCGTGCGGGGAACAGCATTCGATGTCCACATCGCGCCCAACGGCAAAACCGCCGTCGTGCTGCTGAAGGGGTCGGCCCGATTCTGCAGCGGCGGCGGATGCAGGGAACTGAAGCGGCGCTGCGATTGCGTGGTCGCGACGCCGTCAGGCGCGATGTCCGACGTTATCAAGGTCAATCGATCTGTGCTCACC
>NZ_RZST01000465.1:0-3719 GCF_003997575.1 Mesorhizobium sp. M1A.F.Ca.IN.022.07.1.1 | reverse complement strand
CGCAGGTAAAACGCCGCGATGCCGAGTGTCTTCGATCCAACTTCCGAGTTCCACGCATAGAACCCGCGGAAGTAAAGGTCCGGCTGGCCGTTCGGTAGGCGGCCCGCCTCGATCGGGTGCGTGTCGTCGACCAGGAAGAGAAAGACGTCGCGATCGCTGGCATAAAGCGTCGTGGTATCCTTGGTGATATCGACAAACGGGTTGTGGGTCATGGTCGACCAGTCGAGCACGCCCGGCACTTTCCAGATTGTGTCGCCGGTGCCGTTGCCAGCGATGCTCATCACGGCGGCGACAAGGTCTCTATCCCAGATGCGCCCGTAGTCGGGGCCGGTCACAGCACGCAGTTCGACGCGGCCGTCGTCCATCTCCAGCGTTTTGATCATTTCGGCGTCGTGGTTGAGAAGCCCGTGCTGGAGATTGATTGCCGCCAGCGGTGCGGGCAACTGGCGCATGTAGTTCGCCGGGGCACCGACCAGGCTGCAAAGCTGGCCGTAGCTCCAGTGCGTCGGCGCCACCGGTTCGCGGCCGCCGGGAACGATCAGGGAAAGGCGTTCGGCATTGTCGCGGGTCGCCTCGACGCGGATGTCCGCAGTTTCCACGGTTCGCACGCGAGCACGCTCTGTTCTGGCGCTGACGGCGCGATGGAGGTCAGAAAGTGACAGATAGCGCTCGTCGTCGGGCCGCGAGAACCATTCGGACGAGACGCGGTCGATGCGTTGACCGCGCGAGAGGTCTACCTTGAAGCCGGACGAGACGTGGCGCGGGCTGGTGATCATGGTGTTCATGTTGGAAGCTCCTGAAACGAAGAAGCCCGGCTGGCGCTTTGCGACAACCGGGCGGTGAGAGTGAATGATGGATCGTTGCCGCGGCGTCCGACGCGGCCACGCAGGTGAAAACATGAAGTGCGACGCCGGTATCGATCAGTCGATTGCCTGAAAAATTTCCTCGGCTTCCGGATGGTCCGCGCAATAGGTGTGAAGGCGACCGTAGCCTTCCGGGAGCCGCTCGGATTGGTACTGGAAGGAAAGATGGGAGAAGGCGAAGAGTGTGGCGATAATCCCCGCGGCTTCGGCCGAGACGTCGCCTTGGAACCCGGTGACTTCGCCGGTGATCCGGAAGCGCGGCTTGGATCTCGGGGCCATGAACAGCGGTCTGCCGTCGTGCTCATAGAAATCCCAGAAGCCGCCGCGATAATCGAGGGGGCTCAGCCGTTCCATGAAGCTTAGACCGCGTTTTCGGCGACGATCAGCAATGAGCGCCCGAACAACGCGGGAAGGAATTCCAGGCGCCGCTCATCGGGGACAATGGTTGCGATTTTGGGGGCGATCTCCGGTATCGACATCGATCTGGTCTCCTGAGAGAGGTGACAGGGTTCAGGCCGGGCAACCCTCTCTTCAGCCCGGCTTCACCCTCTTCCCCCGCCTCATTCTTCCTCTCTGGCCCGACTACCACCGCGCCTTCCTCCGCGAGCGGCGCATTCTCATAGGGGTCCATAACGGACACGCATTTGCTCCAATGTCCAAAAAGGGGAAGGCCCGGCGCAGGGCCGGGCCTTGGATCAGTTTTTCTGAGAAAGGCTATTCCGCCGCGTCTAGGTGACGAGGTTCTTCGAGATCGGCATCCTCGGAAGCCGTACCTTCACCTTCGGCATCTTCGGTCAGGAATGCCGGCAGGTCGACTTCGGCGCCTTCCACCGCGTCGTCCTCGACAACCGCGGCCGCGGCGTCGTCGCCCTCTTTCGCAGGCGTCTCATCAACAGCGAGACGCAGCGGCTCGGGCAGCCATCCACTGCCTTCGAGCAGGCGGGCCGCTTCGCGGGCCATATCCGCCTTCTTGAGGTGATCGATGAGTTGCGCGGACTGCTCACCCTTCGCCTCCCGGACCGCCTCCAGGATATGCGCCTTGGTGACGCGGCCAAGATAGTTGTCGACGGTCGGCGCCCAGCCTGCCTCGACCATGTCGAAGCCGATCGAGCGAGCCAGCTCATCGGCATGGGCGATCACCGCGGGCCGCCGATTCCACGGCTGCACCACGGCATTGACCGACAGTGAGACGCAATGGGCAAACAGCGCCTGCCGGCTGGCGTCGTCGAGCGCGACCAGATAGCTCCAGAGCTCCGCAGAGGTCTTCGGGAGATCGTGTCCCCAAGCCTCATGACGCTGTTCGATCTCCTTCGCCCAGACCGTGTCGCCCAACCCTTGTGTCTGGCTAAACTTTGCGCTCTGCATTGTGACTTCAAGGCAAGAGTCGGAGCCGTAGACGAAAAAAGTCTTGAGAACGAAGACATGTAAGGCGGCGACGAAGGCCATGACCGGATCGTTGGCGAGCGCGTTCCTCAGCGCGATCGTGCGGGCCGCCGTCAGGTCTTCGATGACACGGTCGGAAAGCGGACGAATACGGTCATCCTCTTCCTCGGGCGTCTCGACAACAACTGGCTTGCCGTTGACCGAACTCCCACCGGTTGCCGAGGCCGCAATTCCATCATCACTGTCGTGACCGCCCGTGTCGGCGTCATCGGCCTGGAGGACCGGCTCGTCTTCCTGCCGAACGAAGCCGCGCTCGATCTTTAGCTCGCCGTCGGCGCCGAGCGAGATGAAAGCGCCACCGCGTGCAACCTCTGCCGGATCGAAAACATAAGGCCGGTCATTCAGCCGGTCCAACTCATTGCCGAGTTCTTCCAGCCGGGATTCGGTTTCATCGGAATACTCTTTCGCCTCGGCATATTCCGCGTCGAGCTTGTCGTATTCCGCTTTTACCGCATCAAAGCGGACAAGCTCGTCGGCACTCAATTCCGCGCGTTCGCCGTAGAAGCGGCGCAGCCCGGAGGCATGGCCGTAGGGGAAGTCGATTGCAGCGTCGACCCAGATCCAACCTTCCTCGGCCTTCAGTGTTTCGGCGTCGGCCTTCAGCTTCTCGAACACGAGCTGCTCGAGAAGCGCCGGATCCTGGAGCCATCCACCCTGGTCCTGTTCAAAGAGGTCGCGCATGACGCCGCCGCCGGCGGCCTCGTAAGCTTCGATCCCGACATAGACCGCGCGGCGATCGGCGGCGCGAACCGCTGTTTCGGTCAACAGCCGGCGAATGTAGTACGACTCCCGGACATGCGACCGGGAGACCGTGTCCCAGACCTGCTCCTGGCGAACATGGTCGTTTGTGATGGAAAATGCCATCACCTGCTCAAGTTTGATCTCGTCATTCGCGTAAAGATCGAGCAGACGCGGCGAGACTGACGCCAGCCGCAGGCGCTGGCGCACCGTCGACACCGAGACGAAATAGCGCGCAGCGATTTCCTCCTCGCCGAGACCCTGCAGATGCAAGGTCTGGAATGCTCGGAACTGGTCGAGCGGATGGAGCTGGAGGCGATGGACGTTTTCGGCAAGGGAATCGTCCTCGACGGAGGTCGAGGCGCCGCGCTTCACGATGCAGGGGACGGGTTCCGTCTTCGCCATGCGCTTCTGCTTGATCAGCTGTTCGAGCGCGCGATAACGCCGGCCGCCGGCGGGCACTTCGTAGCGGCCGGTTTCCGCATCATTGTCGCCGAGGATCGGCCGCACGTTCAGGCTCATGAGAAGTCCGCGAAGGGCGATGTCGTTGGCAAGGTCCTCAATCGAGATGCCCGCCTTGATGTTGCGCACGTTCTTCTGCGAGAGTTCAAGCTTGTCGAAGGGGACGTCTAGCGTGCGATCGAGGGTGATCTTCTGAATGGCCTTGGCCATGTC
>NZ_RZST01000464.1:0-3741 GCF_003997575.1 Mesorhizobium sp. M1A.F.Ca.IN.022.07.1.1 | reverse complement strand
AGACAGGATTCCTCCAGCGTGCGGGCGACGCCGTCGGCCTCGATCAGAAGCATCGGCAGGCGATAAGCGTCGGCCCAGGCGCGCCAGTCGGCGGCGACGTCGTCGAGATCGTCGGCGACCAAAAGCGGCACCGACAGCATCGGATCATTGTGCAGAAGTTCCAAAGTCACGGTGACATTGCCGTCCGGATCCTCCATGGCGCGGGCGGCGACACCACGGAAGGCATTGGCGGGCAGCGCGATGATCGCCGGCACGCCGCTCATCTCCAGCGTGCGGCGAATGACGGCGCCGCGCGGGTCGATGGTGAAGGTTACATCGCCATAGTCGTCGCGCGTGGCATAGCTTACCATCTGCGGCAGGCGAAACGGGTCGAGACGCATGTTGCGCCCCGCCCAGACTGGCTTCAGTCCAGTGTTCATTCGAATGCCTTCCTGTTTCTCCTGAGGGCCGTTTTCCGGTTCTCTCCGGGCCGGTTTTTCCGGCCTCGTTATGCGGGAAACATTAGCGCTCGCTTCTTACCGCCGCGCTTAAGAAAGTCAGTTAAATTTTGCTGATCGGAGCCGATGGTTATCGGAATGCGACCAGCCACAAGATGTTGGAAGAATTAGATAACCTTACCGGGATTCATGATGCCGGCCGGGTCGAAGGCCGCCTTCACCCGGCGCATCAGATCGATCGCCATTGGCGGGGCCGTGGCGATCAGCTCGTCGCGCTTCAATTGGCCGATGCCGTGCTCGGCCGAGATCGAGCCGTGGAAGGAACGCACGACATCGTGCACGGCCTTGTTCATCGGGTGGTAGAGCTCAAGGAACGGGTCGTCCTGCCAATCCAGCGGGCGAGAGATGTTGTAGTGAAGATTGCCGTCGCCCATGTGGCCGAAGCAGACGACGCGGGCGCCGGGACAGACAGTCTGGACCACGCCTGCCGCCTTTTCGATGAACTCCGGGATCGAGGCGATCGGCACCGAGATGTCGTGCTTGATCGAGGCGCCCTCCGGCTTCTGGCATTCGGGCAGCGTCTCGCGGAAATTCCAGAAGGCGTCGCCCTGGGCAAGACTTGCCGACACCACCGCATCGCCGACGATGCCCTGCTCGAGGCCGGCCGAAAGAATCTCCTCGATCAGCCCCTTGCCATCTTCTTCCGAGCGACCTGAAGAGACCTGCATCAGGGCATACCACGGCCAGTCATCCGCCAGCGGTCGGGTGATCCCTTGCCCATGCTTAAGCGTGAAGTCGTAAGGCCGTTTGGCGATCAGCTCGAAAGCCGTGAGCGAAGCACCGGCGCGATCCATCGCCAAGCTGAACAGCGAGAGCGCTGCCTGGGGCGACGACAGGCCGGCGAAGGCAACCTCCCTGCCCTTCGGCTTCGGAAAGAGCTTCAGCACCGCGGCGGTGATGACGCCGAGGGTGCCCTCGGCGCCGACGAAGAGGTTTTTCAGATCGTAGCCGGTGTTGTCCTTCTTCAGCTTGCGCAGATCGTCGAACACTTCGCCGGTCGGCAGCACCACTTCGACGCCGAGGCAAAGCTCGCGCGCATTGCCATAGGCAAGCACGCCGGTGCCCCCGGCATTGGAAGAGAGATTGCCGCCGATCTGGCAGGAGCCTTGGGCTGCAAGCGACAGCGGGAACAGCCGGTCGGCAGCGTCGGCCGCTTCCTGGAGCGTCTGCAGGATGACGCCGGCCTCGGCGGTGATGGTGTTCGACAGGACATCGATTTCGCGGATGCGGTTCAGCCGCGACAGCGAGAGCACGATGTCGCGGCCGGACTTGTCCGGCACTTGGGCGCCGACCAGCCCGGTGTTGCCGCTCTGCGGCACGACCGGCGTGCCGGTCTCGGTAGCGAGCCGCATGATGCGGCTCACTTCCTCGACGCTGCCTGGCCTCAGCACCAGCGGTGTCCGGCCATGCCAGAGGCCGCGCCGTTCGGTGATGTATGGCGCGATGTCAGCCTGATCACGCAGCGCGTATCTGTCGCCGACGATGGCAGCGAAGCGGTCGATGAGGGCAGGATCGAGGTCGAAGGGCTGGTCGTTCATGCGCCCAAACCTAGAGCAATTCCAGGAAAAGTGTGAAGCGGTTTTCCGTCCGGAATTGCGTTCAAAACAAAGAGATAGGCTCAGTCGATCTTGTCACGCGGGGCGGCGGCGCGCGCGAGCCGGTCGTTGATCGCCTCGCCCAAGCCGTCGGCCGGGATCGGCTCGACGGCGATAGTGGGCGCGCCGCTGCGGTCGAGCGCCTGCATATAGGCGAACAGATTGGCGGCGGCCTCCCGCAGATTCCCCGCCTCGGAAAGATTGCGCAGCGCCACGGCATCCTGCCAGCCTTCAGCGCGAGCGCGGCCGAAGGCGAGCAGCGCCTCGCCGCTCGTGAGCTTGCCGACGTTGAGCCGCATCGATGCGCGCGGCGCGTAATGCGAGGCGAGCATGCCGGGCGCCTGGATTCCGGTAGCGCCGCGGATCACCTCAATTCCGGCGACCGCTTCAATGTCCCGGGCAGCGATGCCGCCGGGTCGTAGCAGACGCAGCTTGCCGTCCTCGATCTTGACGATCGTCGATTCCAGGCCGACGGGCGTCGCGCCGCCGTCGACCACCAGCTTGATCTTCTCGCCGAGATCAGCCGCCACGGCCTCGGCCGTCGTGGCGCTGATCCTGCCGGAGGAATTGGCGCTGGGCGCCGCGAGCGGCCGGCCCAATCTCGCGATCAGCTCGCCGCCTAAGCCTCTCGGCATGCGCAGCGCGATCGTGTCAAGCCCGGCTGTGACGAGCGGATGGATGCCGTTTTCCGCGGGCTGCGGCAACACCAGCGTCAGCGGACCGGGCCAGAAAGCTTCCGCCAGCTTTGTAGACAATGGATCGAATGTAGCAATGCGGTTTGCCATGGCGAGGTCGGCGACATGGGCGATCAGCGGGTTGAAGCTCGGGCGACCCTTGACCTCGAAGATACGCGCCACGGCAGCCCCATTCGTGGCGTCACCTGCCAGTCCGTAAACGGTCTCGGTCGGGATGGCGACAACATCGCCGCCTTCGAGCAGCGCCAGCGCCCTTTCCATCGCCTCGCCGACGCCAAGTATCTCAGCCAAATTCACCACCGATCCTGAACATGCCGGTCCCGTAATACGGCATGGCAGCAGGGGCAAGGGCGCGCATTGGCGATTTATCAATCCCTAAAATGTTAAGTTTCCGCGCAAGCCGGCATCAATTCGCCGACGCTAGGGTGCGGATTTCCGGTTGGTGGGCGGAGAGTTGTCGTGATGCGTATGTCTTGCTTTGATGCAATTGCGAACGGAAAGCTGTTACGTCCCTTTCCTGGAATTGCTCTAGGAGCGGTCGTTATCGGTCTGCTGGCGACGAGCGGCTTGGCACAGGCTTCGTCCATCGTCGTGCTCGGCGCGGCGACCTCGACGCCATCCATTGTCAGGCTGGCCGCGATCGAGCCCGGCAAGGCTACACCGTCAGTTGTGGCGCTCGGCGAGCCGGTGCCAGCCGTCACCGATGAGAAAGTGGCCGCGATCCCGGAGAAATCCGGACAGAGGCACGCGCAAACGCCGACGATCATTCGCGGCGGCATCGTCGGCGGCGCCTCGGCGACGCCCGCGGCGACTGCCCCGGCCAAGGAGGCCGCGACACCTGCAAACGGCACCGCGCCCGCCGGCACGCCTCCCAACGGCACGGCTGCGGCCACGCCCCCCAACGGCACGGCTCAGGCTGCCACCAACGGCGATACCAACGCTTCCGAGAACAAC
>NZ_RZST01000463.1:0-3744 GCF_003997575.1 Mesorhizobium sp. M1A.F.Ca.IN.022.07.1.1 | reverse complement strand
GACCTCGCATTGCGGCGCAAGCGTCAGGAACCCGGAAAACAGATGCCCTTGCTGACAGCGGGGGCATAGACCGCGCGCACCAGTAAGCGCAGGATTGGTTGTTTCGTTGTAGACGACCATCTGTCCCAACCGCGCCCGGTGCGCGTTTGTTCCGGCGTGTGGCCGCGCTAGGGGCACGGCGTCCAAAGTCGCTTCCAGCTTCGCTGCGCTGGCAGGCTACGTTCTTTTGCGGTGAAGGTCTTCGGGCTCGTATCAGGCGAATATGTCACTCGAACATTTCGAATATGGCGCGAGCCTTGAGAACCGTGGTACCGGCCTCATCCCGAACATCGACGAAGAGTTCGAGCCGGTCTTCGATCGGAACAACCTCGGCCGCCATCTCGGCCAATGCCGTCGATGCCTGTCGCCTTACCGCCTGGATGTCATCCAGTTCCGCGCCGGTTTCATCGGTCACGTGAGCTGAGCCGTCGAAGCTGTCGAAGAAGTAGCGGCTCATCGAGTGCCCAGCGCTTTTGCCTCGCGCTCCAGAGTCTCGCGGTCGTTCCCATGCCTGGCGATCAGCTCGCGGACCTGAGGAATCGAGAGTCCGAACTTGCTGGCGAAGTAGCCGACCTCATATTCCTGATCCCCCGACACACGGTCGCGGTCGCGCGAATCGCGTTTGCTTTTGTCGTCCGCCATGGTTCTCCTCCTCTCTTCGGGCCAAAGAGAAAGACGGACGAGGCGACAATGTTCCTTGTCCGCTTTCGGCCCTGCAGCAGCCGCGACAAGTGCTCTCGATGTATCGGGGCGCGCCAAATCGCGTCATCTAGCAACTGTTAAAAGTGGAACTGATCACGCACCGTGAGGCCCGTATTCGATGCTAAGTCTTAGAAAATGTTAATGTCAGTCGGCGCAGAGGCGGCGTATATTGGGTATCTGCCCCGGCTCGGAACGGGGTAAGAGGCCCGGCCTGTCCCGCTCAAGTGGTCCCCCGACTCCCCAGCTCGCAGGCCGGGTCGCACAAGCAGCTCACCTGAACGCGAACTTGTACACGACCCGGTCGGCTTGGTTGGTCACGCGGACCCACAGCATTTCCTGGCGCCAATCATGAACCGCCCGACCGGTTACCGCCGTAGCGGCTTTCGCCGGTGTTTCTGCAATCGCGACTTGGTGGGATGTTACCACGTCGCCCGACATTACTTCGACGTTGTAGCTCTGCATGCAGCGCTCGCTCGAACCAAGGCTTCCCAACTTGGCGGCACGAGTCTTGTTCCCAACTGGCGGAGCTGGCGGCCGACGCTTGTTGGATGCGGGGGTGCAAGAAAGCGTCGGCCGCCAGCCTTGGGCGGGGGCGCGTCATCATCGACGCAGGGCTAGATTAGGTGCGGGGTGGGCACCTTCAATCAGGATGCCGCGATATGGTGAACAAGCGGTTACTTTCCATAGGGTCAGTCGCTGTATACGTTCGCGGCATGTCTGCAGAGCGTTACGACGGAAAGCGATTCCGACGGCACCTGGTCCGTGGTCGACCTTGACACGGGACTTCCCTACCAGACCGCAGGCCTTGTACTTGAAGCCCTGGACTCGAGGTGGCGCACGAATTGGCTCGGTTCTGAACAATATGGATCGCCGGAGAAAGCGCCCGCACTAGTCTGGACTATCGACAAGCGGCGCCTTCCTGGTTGGCAGCTTGTGAGGCGTCACCGGTCTCACGACCGCCCTTGTTGCCGGACCGCGCTGTGGAACAGTCGAGGCAGCATGTGAATTGTAGCCGGATGGTGACACCAATGTCCCGGCTGGGGAGGAACGGCCATGTCTAACGATGTCGTGCGTAGCGGCAGCTGCCTGTGCGGCGGTGTCCAGTTCCGGGTCACCGGCGAGCCGCTGAGGGTGGGACTTTGCCATTGCAAGGATTGCCGCAAGACCAGCGGATCGGCGTACCAAGCCTTTGCCATATGGCCGCGCCAGGCATTCGAAAGCGAGGGCATCACCAGCACCTATGGCGGGCGAAGCTTCTGTCCAACCTGCGGCAGCCGCTTGCCGTCGGTTCGCGAGGACGAGGCCGAGGTGATGATCGGCAGCCTGGATGTGGTGCCGACCGAAGGGCTTGAGCCGAGCTATGAATTGTGGATCGGCCGACGCGAGACGTGGTTGCATCCTCTGCCCGAGGCGAGCCAATTCGAGCATGACCGGACCGTCGCTGAGTCGGCGGCCGATGAAGCAAAGCCGGAGGACCGTGCGGGAGCCGTATCAGACGAAGCGTCGAGCGCGATCGGAATTTCCGACCAGGCCTGAAGGGGTGGCCCGGAAGCCGTTTTTGCTGTGGCGTTTGGGGGCGGCCACCGGGCCTTGGCCGGCAGGAGACCTAGATAGTGCGGGGTAAGTCGGGGGCGATTTGAGCGGAACAGGCCGGGCCTCTTACCGCGTTCCGGGGCAGATGCGCATATGCCCTGCCTTTGCAGCGGCTGACATTAACAACTTCCTAATGAAGCATAGCTCCACCGGAGCTCAGGCCGCCAAGCCGCCTTCTCGGTTCTGCATCGCCTCCAGGATCACTTCGAAGACCGTGCCGACCTCCTCGCTGATCTCGTCGGGGCTAATGCCGTCTCGCTCAGCAGCCTTTAGGGCCTCTTCGACGAGGTAAACGATGGCCATTGGTTCATCCGTGATCGCATTCGGCAGGTGATCCGCCATCCAACGGTCTAAGAAATTGATCCCGCGCGTGCTCATGGCGAGAGAAGCCGAAGGGCGGCTTTAGGTTCCTTCTTCGCTGATGCTCTGCACGTTACCATGCCGGAGCTTTGGTTCGTTCCGAAGATGCCGGACGGTGGCCGTGATGCTGCCTGGCTTCACCCATTCAACCGTCGGGTCGACGATTGCGCGCGGAGCCCCGGCGGGAGGCGCCGCCCTAGCTTTCTGCACGAGCTGCTCTAGCCGATCGCGCAGATGCCTCGGCAGCGTGATCGTCGGCGAACCAGCATATCTTCCGTCGCGAGCGACGATGCCGACCGTCGGCTTCCCCAGCTCCCGTTTGACGCCCCAGAGCTCAAATGTGCCGACCTCCCAACATTTCGTCTTCAGCCAGAAATCCTGCCGGCCACTGCGATAGGAGCTGGTGCGGCGCTTCGAGACAATCCCCTCCAGCCCCATCTTCTCGACGGCTTCGAAGACGGCGTCGCCGTTGCCCTCGACATGATCGCTATACTGGATGATGTCCTTGGCCGGCTTGATCAGGTTCCAGAGCCTCGCCTTGCGCTCGATCAGCGGCAGAGCACGAATATGATCGCCATTGAGATAAAGAAGGTCGAAGGCCACGAAGGCGAGTTGTTCGGCATTCCATGTCATGCGGGAGTGCATCGCTTGGAAGTTCGGCCGGCCGTCCGGGTCTGGCGAGATCATCTCTCCGTCGATGATGAAGGACTCGGCGGGAAGTTGCTCGGCTGCGTTGACGATCGGCCAATAGCGCTTCGACCAGTCGTGGCCATTTCGAGAGAAGGCGCGCGCTCCGGCCCAGTCGAGGATGACCTGGGTTCGGTAGCCGTCGTATTTGATCTCGTGCAGCCAATCACCGCTGACCGGTGGCGTCTCGACTTGGACAGGCTCCAGCGGTTTGACAAAGGACAGCCGAACTCTGCCGGCAGGCGTACGCATGCGAACCCCAACGCAAAACTCGAATTTGATTCAATATCGCACAGTCGTAAAGGGTTGCGTTAGCGCTCTAACAAAACGGCCCGCCCTCGGCATGTGAGCCAAGGGTGGGCC
>NZ_RZST01000462.1:0-3750 GCF_003997575.1 Mesorhizobium sp. M1A.F.Ca.IN.022.07.1.1 | reverse complement strand
CCGACATTGCCGGGGCGCGGGCAAATCTGGAGGCGAAAGGCGCCTCGCTTCGCCTGGCGGCGCTGGCACGATGGTTCGACCCGATACACGAAGGGCGCGGCGATGTCACGCCGCGCCCTCGCGCAAAATTCCAGGCTTTTCCGATCAGTTGCTGCTGATCCCGACCAGTTCGCCTTCGATCAGGACCGGCAGCGAATAGCCGGACGGCTTGTCGCCCGTCACGACGCCGCCGGCCACCCTGACCTGAATCTCGGGTCCAAAAAAGGAATGCGGGAACGGCGCGGGCGCAAGGCTCACCGAATCGAGCCGCTTGCGGAGTTCGGCAGGGATTGAAAAGTCCAGCGCCCGGAGATTGTCCTGCAACTGGGCAAGTTTCGTCGCGCCGAGGATGACGGTGGCCACACCCGGCTGCGCCGCAACCCAGTTCAGCGCCACCTGCGCCATGCTTCGGTCGAGTTCGGAAGCCACCTTCTCGAGTTCCGTAACGATCGCCCAATTGCGTTCGCTGAATTTCTGGAAACCCGGATGCGTGGTGTTGCGGAACCCGTCGAGCCGGCCGGCACTGCCGGCTTGCGCCGGGCGGTATTTGCCGCTTAGCAGGCCGCTGGCCAGCGGGCTCCACGCCATGATGCCGGCGCCGTGACGCGAGGCGAAAGGCGCGAATTCATGTTCGATCGAGCGCTCGACGAGCGAATATTCGAGCTGCAGGGCCGAGACCGGCTCATAGCCGCGCAGTTCGGCGATCGCCTGCGCCCGCCCGGCATACCAGGCCGGCACGTCAGAAAGACCGATATGGCGTACTTTGCCGGCACGCACCAAATCGTCCAGCGTGCGCAACACCTCCTCGGCCGGCGTGAGCCTGTCCCAGACATGCATGAGGTAAAGATCGATATAGTCGGTTCCGAGCCGCTTCAGCGAAGCGTCCACCGCGCGCATGATGTTCTTTCGGCCATTGCCGCCGGCATTCGGATTGCCGGGTTCCTTGTTCATCGTGAATTTGGTGGCGATCACCGCCTTGTCGCGCAAGCCGCGCTCGGCGACGAATTCGCCGAGCCAGGTCTCTGCCGTCCCGCCGGTGTAGAGGTCGGCTGTGTCGAAGAAATTGCCGCCAGCCTCGACATAGGCGTCGAACATGGCGCGGGAGGTTTCCCTGTCAGCACCCCAGCCCCATTCGGTGCCGAAGGTCATGGTGCCCAGCGCCAGCCGGCTGACGCGCAGGCCGCTATTGCCGAGCGTGTAATAGTTCATGCTCATGACGTGTTCCGATCGTGTTTGGTATGGGCTTATTGGCCAGGGGTCGCTTTCACCCAGGGATTGCCGCGCTCATGCGTCATGCGGAACGTGAAGCCGTCCACCTTCCAGCCTTGACCCGATCGGCTCAGGCGATGCTCATAGGTGCCCCAGACCTCCCAGAGCGGATCGCCGTTGCCTTCCATCCTGTTCCAGGCATAGCCGTTGGAACGGACGGTCGCCGTATCGGCCTCTATTTCGACCTGGTGGTTGGTCCGCAGGTGCAGGCTCGTCTTGCTGCCTTTGAGATTGGCAGCCCAGGCGCCGATCAGATCGTCGGAGGCGACCCTGGCCGCGGGCTGTCCGGAAAGGCTGCTGAAGTCCGCGGTAACCCGGTCAGCGAAGTAGCTGCGGGCGAGCTTCCAATCCTGCGCATCGACGGCGCGGTCAATGGCATCCGCGATGCGGATGACGGCGCGCTCGTCGACGAGC
Organism: Mesorhizobium sp. M1A.F.Ca.IN.022.07.1.1; assembly: GCF_003997575.1. Lineage (NCBI taxonomy): Bacteria > Pseudomonadati > Pseudomonadota > Alphaproteobacteria > Hyphomicrobiales > Phyllobacteriaceae > Mesorhizobium > Mesorhizobium sp. M1A.F.Ca.IN.022.07.1.1. The sequence continues at coordinate 2,028 of NZ_RZST01000462.1, read as the reverse complement.
GTTTGCCAGCCCATTGGTTCGGCTCCGCCGGCATCGACGGGCGCCAGTGCCAGTCCTGCCGCGAAGGTCACATGTCTCAAAGCATTCATGTTTTTTCTCCTTGCGCATCGGCCCCACCGCCCGTGTGTTGGCGCCAATGTGGACCAGCTTGGCGGCATCGATAAGATTGCATTGTTCGCAAGGACTATGCGATATTATTCATGAATGGATCGAGATCTGCTGACGCATCTGCCGGTGATCGTCGCCGTGGCTCGGCGCGGCGGCTTCGCGCTTGCCGCGGCCGAACTCGGCATGAGTCCGTCGGCGGTCAGTCATGCGGTGCGGCTGGTGGAAGAGCGCATCGGCCAGCCGCTGTTTGCGCGCACCACGCGCAGCGTTTCGCTGACCGAAGCCGGCAAGGCGCTGGTGGAGACCGCGGCCCCTGCCCTGCAGGACATCTCCGAGCGCATCGACCGCATCCGCGGCGTCAAGGGCAGGCCCTCCGGCCTGCTCAGGATCAATGCGTCCAATATCGCGATCCCCCTGGCGGTCACGCCGGTGATCGCGGCCATGGCCGAACGCTATCCGGAGGTGACGGTCGAGGTCTTCGCCGACCAGGCCCTGGTCGATATCGTCGGCGAGGGTTTCGATGCCGGCATCAGGTTGGGCGAGATGATCGCACAGGATATGATCACCGTGCGGCTTACGCCTCCCGTCAAGGCAGTGGTTGTCGCCTCGCCCGGCTATATCGGAAAGCACGGCCGGCCGCGCGACGTAGCCGACCTGGCGAGGCACAATTGCATCGGCTACCGGCTTGTCCGCTCCGGCGGGCTCTATCGTTGGGATCTGAACGAGAACGGCAAGGATGTCGTGGTCGAGACGCGCGGCACGGCCATCGTCACAGATTCGCTTGCGGCGATCGATCTTGCGCTTGCTGGCGTCGGGCTCGCCTACGTATTCGAGCCGCTGGTGCGCGCCGATCTCGCCGCGGGTCGTCTGGTTCAGATCCTGCCGAAGACGGCGATCGAGGAGCCGGGCCTGTTCCTCTATTTCCCGCGCAGGGCATCGATGGCGCCGAAGCTCAGAGCCTTTATCGATACCGCTCAAGAGATCGGCCGGGCATCCATGCGGACACCCGGCCGAGTTGCCTGAGCTCTGTAGCCTTACTTTTGCTTCGGGCTATTTCTTGACCGCGGCCGCGACTTCCGCCGCGAAATCGGTCGCTTCCTTCTCGATGCCCTCGCCCAGCGCGTAACGCAGATAGGCGGTGATCTTCGCCGGAGCGCCGATCTCCTTCTCGGCATCCTTCAGCGCCTTCTCGACGGTGATGTCGGGATTGAGCACGAAGGCCTGCTTCAGGAGCACGACCTCTTCATAGAACTTACGCAGCCGGCCCTCGACCATCTTCTCGATGATCGCTTCCGGCTTGCCGGACTGGCGGGCCTGGTCGGAGAAGATCGCCTTCTCGCGCTCGATCAGGGCCGGGTCGACTTCCTCGGCAGTCAGCGCAACCGGGTTGGTCGCGGCGACATGCATGGCGACCTGGCGGCCGAAGGCGTTCGCCGCATGCTCATTGCCGGTGGTCTCGATCGCGACCAGCACGCCGAGCTTGCCGAGGCCATCCGCGACGGCATTGTGGACATAGGTCGCCACCGCGCCATGCGGGACAGTGAGCTTGGCCGAGCGGCGGAAGCCCATGTTCTCGCCGATGGTGCCGACCGCGTCCTTGATGGTGTCGGTGACTGACTTGTCGGAGCCCGGATACTTGGCCGCGGCAACTGCTTCGGTCGTGCCATAGGCGAGCGCCACCTTGGCGACGTTGGCGACGATTTCCTGGAAGGCGGAGTTGCGCGCGACGAAGTCGGTCTCGGAGTTCACCTCGACGACCGCGGCTTCGCGAACACCGGAATCGACGCCGATCAGGCCTTCCGCCGCGGTGCGGCCGGCCTTCTTGTCGGCCTTGGAGATGCCCTTCTTGCGCAGCCAGTCGACGGCCGCTTCCATGTCGCCGTTGGTTTCGTTCAACGCCGCCTTGCAGTCCATCATGCC
>NZ_RZST01000461.1:0-3753 GCF_003997575.1 Mesorhizobium sp. M1A.F.Ca.IN.022.07.1.1 | reverse complement strand
AGGCAAAGCTGACGCGGACGCGCGATCTGGCGGGAAGCTTCGTAGCGCCGAAGAGTCAGGTGACCGATGCGGAAACCGAGCTCGCGGGCCTCAGGCGGCGGCGCGAGATTCTGCTGGAGACAACCGGCGCCACCGAGGTGCTCAAGGCGCCGATCGACGGCGTGGTCGCGGCCGTCAAAGCGGTGCCAGGACAGGTCGTCGGCTCCACGGATGTGGTCTTTCAAATCGTCGATCCATCTGGTCTCTGGGTCGAAGCATTGGTCTATGCGGACGTGGAGCCCGGCTCCTTGGGCTTCGCAAACGCGACGACCTCCGAGGGCACCGCAATCAAGCTCAGCTTTCAAGGATTCGGCAAGACGCTCCAACAGCAGGCGCGCGTAGTCCAATTCTCGGTAGAAAACCCGGACGAACGCCTCGCGGTCGGGCAACCGGTCACGGTACGGGCGTTCGTCGGCAAGCCGGTGTCGGGATTTATCCTTCCACGAAGCGCCGTCGTGAGAGGCGGCAATGGCGAAACAATAGTTTGGCTCCATGCCCATCCCGAGCGCTTCGCGCCCAAGCCTGTCCATATGGAAGCATTTGACGCGGAGCGCGTGGTGATCCGCGCTGGCCTGTCGGAGGGTGAGCGGGTGGTCGTTCAAGGCTCCGAGCTGATCAACCAGATCCGCTGAGGTTGTGATGTTCAGTTTTCTCGTTAGCAATAGCCTCAAGAACCGGCTTTTCGTGCTCGCAGCGGCTTTGCTGCTCGTCGCCTACGGCAGCTACATGCTTCCGAAGGTACCCGTCGACGTATTCCCGGACCTCAATCGCCCGACCGTGACACTGATGACCGAAGCCGAGGGACTTGCCCCTCAGGAGGTCGAGCAGCTGGTCACTTATCCGCTTGAAACGGCGATGAACGGAATGCCCGGCGTCACCCGCGTCCGATCGATTTCGGGCGTCGGGCTGTCCATCATCTATGTCGAGTTCGACTGGGAGACCGACATCTACCGCTCCCGGCAGCTTGTTGCGGAGAAGCTGGCTCTGGTGGGCGAGCAGCTACCGGCCGGAGTTACGCCACAAATGGGTCCCGTGAGTTCGATCATGGGCGAGATCATGCTGATCGCCATCTCGAGTGACGCCGTTTCGCCGATGGAGTTGCGCGAGATCGCGGATTTCACGATTCGTCCCCAGTTGCTCACGATAGAGGGCGTTTCGCAGGTCATCCCCATAGGCGGGCAAGTCCGCCAGTACCGGGTCACCCTAGATACCGCCGCCTTACAGGCCTTGCAGGTTACGGCATCCGAAGTCGAGCAGGCGGTAACGCGCTTCGGCACCAACACCGGCGGCGGATTCGTCGATCAGCACGGCCGCGAATATCTCATCCGCAACGTAGGCCTGACGAAGCGCTTGGAAGACCTGCGCAACACGGTCGTCGCAAGGCGCGATGACCAGCCGATCTTCCTCCACCAGGTGGCCAATGTCGACTTTGCAGCGCGCGTGAAGCGAGGCGATGCAGGCTATCAGGGCCGCCCGGCGGTCATTGTATCGGTGCAGAAACAGCCCGGCGCGGACACGGTCGACCTCACCGGACGCATCGAGGCGGCACTGATCGACATCGATAAGACGCTTCCCGAAGGCGTGAAGGCAACCAATCTTCAGTTTAGGCAAGCCACCTTCATCGAAACTTCGGTGGAGAATGTCGAGAAGGTGCTTCTGGAAGCGGCGGCCGTCGTGGCGGTCGTGCTCATCCTCTTTTTCATGAACGCACGCGCGACGTTCATTTCGTTGACCGCGATTCCAATCTCGATCCTCGTGACAGTGCTGGTCTTCCACGCTTTCGGGCTGACTATCAACACGATGACGCTGGGCGGCCTCGCGATTGCGATCGGCGAACTCGTGGACGACGCAGTCGTTGACGTCGAGAATATTCTGCGCCGTTTGAAGGAGAACAGCGCCCAAGCTCTGCCAAAGCCAGTTCTGGAGGTGATTGCCGCCGCATCTCAGGAGGTGCGCTCGGGCATCGTCTACGCGACGATGATCATCATTCTCGTGTTCGTGCCCCTGTTCGCGCTGTCGGGAATAGAGGGCCGTCTGTTCGCGCCACTGGGTGTGGCTTACATCGTCTCGATCCTGGCCTCGCTCGTCGTGTCGATCACGGTCACGCCGGTGCTCTCATACTACCTGCTTTCGGGTCGGGCGAAGGGACATGGACATGACAGTTTCGTTGTCCGGCATCTCAAGCGCGCCAACAATGCACTTCTGCACTGGGCGTTCGGCAACAGGGCGCTTGTGATCGGCTTGGCGCTTCTTGGCGTCGGTTCGGCCGCCTATGCTGTCACGCTTTTGCCGCGCTCGTTCCTGCCTCCCTTCAATGAGGGTACTCTGACCATCAGCCTTGCCTACAATCCCGGCATCGCACTAGCGGAGAGCAATCGTCTGGGACTGATCGCGGAGACCATCATCAAGGGAGTTCCCGAGGTCGTGTCGGTCGGTCGGCGCACCGGCCGCGCCGAACTCGACGAGCATGCCGAAGGCGTCCACGCGTCCGAGATCGACGTCGACCTCAAGCGCTCCGCGCGGTCGAAGGAAGAGGTGATGGCCGATATCCGGCAGCGCCTCGCCGTGCTGCCGGCCACGCTCAATGTCGGACAGCCGATTTCGCACAGGCTTGATCACATGCTTTCCGGCGTGCGGGCGGAGGTCGCACTGAAAATCTATGGCGATGACATCGACACGCTGCGTTCGACAGCCGAGATGCTGCGCGAGAAGCTGTCGGGCGTCCAGGGTCTGGTCGACCTGCAGGTCGAAAAGCAAGTCCGCATTCCACAGCTCCGGGTCGATGTCGACCACGAGCGTGCGGCCCTCTACGGCCTCACGCCGGCCTCCATCACTGAGGCGCTGGAGAGCATGTCCAATGGCCGGACGGTATCGCAGATCGTGGAGGGCAATCGCCGCTTCGACGTGGTCATGCGGCTCTCTGACGTTGATCGATCGACCGCAGGCCTGGCCGATCTCCTAATCTTCACTCCGGCAGGCACTGTGCCGCTTCGCATGGTCGCTGACGTCGTCGAGACGGATGGACCAAACCAGATCCTGCGCGAGAACGGCCAGCGGCGCATCGCGGTGCTCGGCAACAGCGATAGTGAGCGTGACATGGCGGCAATCGTCGCGGACATTCGCAGCATCCTCTCCGAAACGATGCTGCCGCAGGGCTACGTTGCCCGGCTCGAAGGCACCTTCCAGGCGCAGGAGGAAGCGACATTAAGGATCGGCGCGCTTTCGCTCGTTTCGCTCGTCCTTGTCTTTGTCGTTCTTTACAGCCGCTATCAGTCGCCGGCGCTCGCCCTGATCATCATGGGCAATATCCCGCTCGCGTTGATCGGCAGCGTGGTCGCGCTCAACATCGCCGGACAGCCGCTGTCGGTCGCTTCGATGATCGGCTTCATCACGCTGGCAGGCATTTCGGCCCGTAACGGCATCTTGAAGATCTCGCACTACATCAACCTGGCGCTCTACGAAGGAAAGCGGTTCGGCAAGGAACTGGTGATCCGCGGCAGCCTAGAGCGGCTGACCCCTGTGCTGATGACCGCGCTTTCTGCCGGCATGGCACTCATCCCCCTCCTGATCGGGGCCGGAGAGCCTGGCCGCGAAATCCTGCACCCCGTCGCCGTCACCATCTTTGGCGGGCTGATCTCTGCGACACTGATTGATACCTTTCTGACCCCCGTTCTGTTCCTGAGCTTCGGCAGGAAGCCACTGCAACGCATCAGG
>NZ_RZST01000460.1:0-3753 GCF_003997575.1 Mesorhizobium sp. M1A.F.Ca.IN.022.07.1.1 | reverse complement strand
CAATATCGGTTGGTGGATCAGTGCCAACGATCTTGGCCGGAAACGAGCGGCGATCCAGCAAAGTCACTGTGATCTCATCGGCATTGTCCAGCAGGTGAGAGTTGGTCAGGACATAGCCCTCTTGGCCATCCACGATGACCCCCGATCCCGCCACCTGAAATGAGCGTTCCGAAAGCGAGGGCTGCTCGGGAAGGCCGAAGAACTTTCGCAAAAAAGGGTCCGACAAAAGCGGATCCGCGCTGCCGGTCATCTTTCCCTTGACACTAATGCTGACCACGCTTGGCACAACACGTTCCAGCATTGGAGCCAGCGATGGCAAATCATTGCCGAAAGGAGATGGATCAGCAGCCTTGGCGGCGGAGAATGTTGACAGAACAACGATCGCCGCCATGAACAGACGTGCACGCAATTGGTTCCAGTCTTTTCGGGCAGACGGTTGATCTGCCATCATCGATCAAGGCTCCCGATATAGGCGATGATGGCCGCGACCTGATCAGGGGTGGCCACGAACTCGGGCATGTCCGGGTGTCCTGTGGAGATCCCCTCGGCCAGCGCTTCTTGCAGATCCTCGATCGGATAGCGGCGGTGGAGGGAGCGGAATGGCGGAGCGTCGGGGTGGGCGCTTACGCCAGTCGGGCCAATTGCGTGGCAGCGCGCGCAGTTTGTTTCGACCAGCCTCCTGCCATAGGCAATCTGCGAATTGTCGCCGGCCCATGCAGGTAAGGCGAAGGCGACGGCAGCCGCAAAGGGCAGGATCTTGAATGCAGTTCGGCGTTTCATCGCCCTCGGATACACGGCGCCAATACGCTGAACCTTGATTTGGCTCAAATCGCGTACCGTTGCTATCTATGCCTACCGGGCGCGAAAACTGACTTCCAATCGCTGGAGCCGACGCCAATTTGGCCCGCAGGCAGCGGCCTCCCCCGACCCTGCTGTGATCAATCGGATCCAGTTGCAATGAAGGCTGGAGCAGTCACCGCCAAAAAGAGATCCTGTTCAACTTTGACCCTGATCAAGGCGAAGGGCAGCAGCAACAAGTCTAATATCAAGCATGGGTGCACAGCGAGGACGGGAATGAATGAACTACTGCTTGCCGAAGTCTATCGGCTCGTCGAACCTGGTCCCGTTGTCTTGCTGACAACAAGATCCGTCCAGGGCCGCGCGAACGTGATGGCCATGTCATGGCACATGATGGTGGAAATTGCGCCGCCAACGATCGCCTGCATCGTGTCGAACAACGACCTGTCGTTCTTCGCCTTGCGCCAGACAAAGGAGTGCGTGATTGCGGTACCCGCGGTGGGACTTGCGGATAAGGTCGTCAAGGTTGGCAACTGCTCTGGTCGGGATACGGACAAGTTCGCAATGGCTTGGCTGACGCCATTACCCGCCGAGAGGGTGTCGGCGCCACTGGTAGCAGAATGCTTCGCGAATCTCGAATGCCGTGTCGTCGATACGCGCATGGTCGGCAGATACGATCTGTTCGTGCTGGAAGTCCTCAAGGCCTGGATCGATCCTGCACAGACAAAACCAAAGACAATCCATCACATTGGAAACGGCGGCTTCGTGGTGGACGGCGAAGTGATCCATTTCGAATCTCGCGTGCCCTGATGAGCATCACTTTTATCCATTCTCTTGAACCTCGGCATCGACGGTCCGATCGAACCGCTTACGCGGGTCGGTATTGAACTTGCGAAACGCTTCGACGCCCGCTTGATTGGGTTTTGCGCAGCTGACGCTCCATTGCCGGTGACGATGGCACCCGAGGGTGCCGCCATTGCAGCCGAGCTTTGGGAACAATCGAGGGGTGAAATTCAGAAGAAGCTCAAAGATCTGCGCGGCGCGTTCGAGAAAACCGTCGCCGGAACGGTTAGGACGGATTGGCGTGGTGCGATCGAAAATCCGGATCATGCCCTGGCCAAAAGTGCGCGTCTCGCGGACCTCATCGTCACCGGCGCCTCTCAGGGCGCATCCACAGGGGATTCCTACTCCGCCGCAGATCCGGGCAGTTTGGTATTGCGCGCCGGCAGACCTGTCTTGGTCGCGGCTCATGGCACGGTGCATCTGCCGGCGGGCAAGGTCGTGGTGGCTTGGAAGGACACGCGTGAGCGAGGCGTGCCGTGGCAGACGCGGTGCCACTGATGGCCATCGCCAATGAAGTCTCATCCTAGCAGTCGACCGCAACCCGGATGATTGGATCAGAGACGGCGTCAAGGACGTGGCGAGCTTCCTGGACGGCCATGGCATCAAGGCGCGGACCGAAGAGCAACCGCCTCGTTGATTTCCTCGCCTCGGTCAATGCCGAGTTGATCGTATCCGGAGCGTACGGACACAGCCGCTTGCGGGAATGGGTGTTCGGCGGAGTTACCCGCTCCCTGCTCAACGAGGTCTGGCTCAACCGGCTGATGTCGAGTTGATACCAACCTAATTCCCTGACTGCTGCCGCAATAGATCGCACGCTTCGTGCGTGTCGCATGACTGCAACGGGCTTTCCGCTGGTCTGTCTTGGGCGGAAAGTCAACCGATGGTGATCCGGTCTTCCACCGCCCTCACGCCCGTCGCGGACCAGGCGGCACGCTCGGCAGCCCTGCGTTCCGACCAGGCATGCACCCGGCCTTCGAGCCGCACCGCGCCGTTTTCGAGGACGTTGACCTTGATCTCCTGCGCCTCGAGCTCCGCGTTGCGCTTCAGCGCATCCTCGATGCGCTTCTTGATGTCGTAGGTCGACGGCCGCGGTTTGATCTCGATATGGTTGGTGACGCCTACCACGCCTGAGAGATGACGAATAGCGTCTTCCGCCGCGGTCTTCTGATATTGCCATTCGACTTTGCCAGTGAGCTTGACCCACCCGTCCTGTACTTGAATCTGCACCGTGCCGCTTGGAATCGACGTGTTCCAGCTGATCGTGCTGACGGCACGCTTGGCTATCTCGTCATCGGCGGTCTTATGGCTGCCGAATGGACGCACTTCCATCTCCTGGGCGATAGCTTTGACGCCCTTGACGCTTCGTACAACCTCTTCGACCCTGAGCTTCTGGGCATAGGTCGGGACGTGTCCGCTCAGCGTAACGACGCCATTGTCGGCGGCCACGCCGATATCGGCGGAATCGATGCTGGGCTCAAAATCCAGCTCATCGATGATGTCTTGTCTCAATGTGCTATCACTCATTTTCCTCACCTCGCTGTCTCAGGGGCATGCTTGCAACACCATAAGTTTGATCCGTGCGTGGAGCGGTGACGTTGATCGCGGTCAAATACCAATCAGTTGCCTCGCAGCCAGGTTAGTCGGGCTGCCCGGTGTTTGCTGCTGATCAACGAATTTGATCGAAATCAAATCCCTTGCCGGCGCTCTCGGTCATTTGTTTCGGAATCAAGGCGCACAGGTAATTCCACTCAATGACCAACACCGTTGCGAGGCTCGTCGACGCGTGCAACTCCGCAAGAGAAAAGGGATCGGACTTTCCAACGATCTGGAAGGAGGTTCTGAAGGCTCATCCGTGCGTGCGCGGACTGCCAATTCAAGACAGCGGCGAGGGCGGCCCTGTATTAAAAATTCCTCTCATCACCGGTCAGTTTCTCGTGTTCCTGGGGTCGCATTTCTCTCTTTGCTAGCCTGAGCCCTTTTTGGCAGTAAGCGGTGTTCTCAGGCCACGGCCTTGAGCTCGAGCTTGTTGATGTAGACCCAAGGCAGGAGATCGTCGATCTGGCTGTTGGGGTGGCCGTTGACGATCCTGGTGAGGACATCGGCGAGATAGCC
>NZ_RZST01000045.1:0-24046 GCF_003997575.1 Mesorhizobium sp. M1A.F.Ca.IN.022.07.1.1 | reverse complement strand
GTCGAGCACCAGGTAGCGGGCGGCCGCGGCCTTGACCTCTGCGGCAGTGACCTTGCGGATGCGGTCGGGCCATTCCTCGACATCCTTCACGTTGCCGCCGGTGGCGAGCGTCGAGCCGTACATATTGGCCATGTCGTCCTGCTTGTCGCGAGCAAAGACCATCGAACGGACATAGCGGGTCTTGGCCCGCTCCAGCTCGTCACCGGTCACGCCGTCCTTGGCAATGCGCGCGACCTCGGCATCGACCGCCGCTTCGACCTCGGAAAGCTTGGCGTCGCCGCGCGGCGAGCCATAGACGGTGAAGTTGGTGGCGTCGAGCATGGTGCCCTGAAAGAACGCACCGGCTCCCGAGGCGATGCCCTGCTTCACCACCAGCTGCTGGTAGAGGCGGCTACGGTTGTCGCCGCCCAGGATTTCGGCCAGGAGATCGAGCGCCTCAGCCTCGCCGGGCTTGGCGGTGTGATAGGACGGCACTACCCATTGCGTGGAAAAGCTCGGCACCGAGACGCGCGCATCGGTCAGCGTCACGGTGCGCTTGGTGTTCTGCTCCGGCTCGACCGGGCGGATGCGCGGCCGCAGGTCCGGCCCGCGCGCCACCTTGCCGTAAGTCCTTTCGGCCATCGCCTTCACCGCGTCCGGATCGACGTCGCCGGCGACGATCACCACGGCGTTGTTCGGCCGGTAGAAGGTGTCGTAGAAGGCCTTGGCATCCTCGCGGTTCAATTGCTCCATCTCCTGCATCCAGCCGATCACCGGAATGCGGTAGGGCTGGTTCTGCCAGAGCGTCGCGTCGACCTCCTCGTCCAGCACTGCCTGCGGATCGTTGTCGATGCGCGAGCGGCGCTCCTCCAGGATAACGTCGCGCTCGGTCTTGATGACATCGTCGGTTAGGACGAGGTTGCGCATGCGGTCGGCCTCGAACCCCATCATCTCCTCGAGCGCCGAAGGCGGCACCGTCTCATGGAAGGCGGTGTAGTCGTAGGAGGTGAAGGCGTTGTTCGAGCCGCCGATGTCGGCCACGGCGCGGTCGAACTCGCCGGCTGCGTGGTTGCTCGTAGCCTTGAACATCAGATGCTCGAAGAAATGCGCGATGCCGGATTTGCCGGGCGGCTCGTCGGCGCTGCCGATCTTGTACCATACCATATGAGTGACGATCGGGGCGCGATGGTCCGGAATGACGACGACTTCCAGGCCGTTCTCGAGCAGGAAATCCTTGACCGCGGCTTCGCCGGCGGCGCGTGCCGGAACCTGCGCCGCGAACGCCAGCGCGCCGGCAAGGAATGCTGCGCGCAGGCCTCTGGTGTTCAATGTCATCAAATGCTCCGGTTTCGGTCGCGCGACGATAGAAAAGGTTCCATGGCGAGGCAAAGTGATTTGTTCGTCATTTTCGAGGCGCGTGCGTCATTTCCTTTTCCCTTGCGGGAGAAGGGACGTGCCCCTCACCCCACCTCGACAAACCGGATCACCGTGTCGCCATAGCCGCGCTCGTCCACCACGGAAAAACCGGCGCCCGGTTCGAACGGCGCGGACGCCGCCTCCTCGACCACGCAGAGCGCGCCGGGCAGGAGCCAGCCGCCGGCTTTTGCCGAGCGCAGCGCGCGCTCGCCGAGGCCCTTGCCATAGGGCGGGTCGGCAAAGACCAGGCCGAAGGGCGACAGCGTGCCGGCTTCGCCCAAATGGGTCGCGTCGCGGCGGAAGATTTTGGTCCGCCCGGTGAGCCCGAAGGCCTCGACATTGTCGCGGATCAGCCCGCGCCCTTCCGCCGATTCCTCGATGAAGACGCAGTAGGGGACGCCGCGCGACAGCGCCTCCAGCCCGAGCGCGCCGGTGCCGGCGAAGAGATCGAGCACACGGCCGCCTTCGAGCTTTTCGGCATAGCGATGCGCAAGCACGTTGAACACCGCCTCGCGGGTGCGATCGGTGGTCGGACGGATGGCATTGGAACGCGGCGTCGCCAGCGGACGCCCGCGAAACTCACCGCCGACGATCCGCATTGCCACCCCTCGGCCCCTTCGGACCGCGCGGCCTGTCGCCGCCGCTTCCCTCCGGCCGATCGTCTCTTGGCTTGCCGAACGGCGTGCCCTTGCCGCCCGGCCTGAACGACGCCTTCCGCGCCTTCGCTTCCGCGGCCTTCGCGGCGTCGGCCTCCGCCCTGCCCTTGCCGATGGGACGCGCGCCCGGCGCCATCCAGACATTGGCCTTGCGCTGGCCGGGCGGTTCGATCGGCCGCGGTTCGCCTTTCTTGCCGCCGGCCTTGCCGCCGAAGCCGCGCTCGGACTTGCCGAAGCCGCGCTCGGATTTGTCGAAGCCAGACTTGTCGAAGCGAGACTGGGGACCGCGTTCGCCGAAGGCTCGCTCGGGCTTCGTCGAAAGCTTGCTCAGCGCCTCGTCGCGGCTGCCCTCACGGCGCTTGCGGGCCTTGATCAGCCCGCCCTCGCCGATCGGCCGGCGGTCGCCCTCGCGCGTGAATTTCGGCCGCTCGTCCTCATCGCGGCGCGGCTCGCTGCGTCGCACCGGCTTGTTGGAGAACGGTTTTTGGATCTCGGCGTCGAAATTGGCGCCGGACTCTTCAACCAGCCGCTCGCCGAGCTGCTCGCGCAGCGTGCGGCCCTTGATTTCCAGCACGTGGCCCTCGGGCAGCTCGTTGAGCTGGAACGGCCCGTAGGAGATGCGGATCAGCCGCGTCACCTCCAGCCCCAACGCGCCGAGGATGTTCTTGACCTCGCGGTTCTTGCCTTCGCGCAGGCCGATCGTCAGCCAGGCATTGCTGCCCTGCTCGCGGTCGAGCGAGGCCTCGACCGACCCGTAGAAGACGCCGTCGACGGCAATGCCGTCGCGCAGGGCGGTGAGCTTGCTCTCCTCGACCTTGCCGTGGACGCGCACGCGATAGCGCCGCAGCCATCCGGTGGCCGGCAGTTCGAGCACCCGCGACAGCCCGCCGTCATTGGTCAGCAGCAGCAGCCCTTCGGTGTTGATGTCGAGGCGACCCACGGTCATCAGCCGCGGCAGATCGGCCGGCAGCACGTCGAAGACGGTCTTGCGGCCTTCCGGATCGCGGTTGGTGGTGACCACGCCTGCCGGCTTGTGGAACAGGAACAGCCTTGTGCGCTCGATCGGCGGGATCTCCGTGCCGTCGAGATGGATGACGTCGTCGGGCATGACGTTGAGGGCCGGCGACGACAGCACCTTGCCGTTGACCTTGACGCGGCCGGCGGCGATGAGTTCCTCGGCGTCGCGGCGCGAGGCGATGCCGGCGCGCGCCAGCCGCTTGGCGATGCGCTCGCCGGCCTCCGGCGCTGCTTCTGAGGGCCGCGGGCGCGGCTTGAAGCCGCCTTCCGGCTTTCTCGCGGCGCTGTCGCGCGGCGCTCGATCGGCGAAATCCCGCTTCGGGCGCTGCGCGAAGTCGCCTCCGTCTTCGCGCTGCGGCCGGTCGGCCAAGTCGCGCTTGGGCCGATCGCCGAAATCCCGCTTGGGCCGATCGCCGAAGTCGCGCTTGGGGCGATCGAAGCGCCGTTCGGCGCGTTCGCCTTCGGCGGCCATCGGCCGGTCGCCGCGCGGCGTGTAGGGCTTGCGCCCTTCGCGCTTGTCGAAGGGTTTGCCGTCGCGCGGCGGACCTTTGCGGAACGGTCGTTCGCCACGCTCTCCACCTTCGCCCCCGTCACGAGGCTTATAGCTGCGTTTGAAATCGCGGCGCTCGCCTTCCGCGGCCGCTGGCCGATCGCCACGTGGCGTATAGGGCTTGCGGGCGCCATCGCGTTTTTCGAACGGCTTTCCCTCGGGGCGCGGTCCTTTGCGGAACGGTCGTTCTCCGCGTTCCGCGCCCTCGACGGCGCGCGGCTTGTAGCTGCGCTTGAAATCGCGCGCGGGGCGCTCGCCATCGGCGGCCATCGGCCTGTCGTCACGCTGCGTGTAAGGCTTGCGCGCGCCACCGCGCTTCTCGAAGGGCTTGCCCTGCGAACGCGCTCCCTGGCGGAACGGCTTGTCGCCGCGCGGCGTCGGTTTCGATCCGCCTTTGCCCGGCCCTTTGCGTGATGATTTCTTGTCGTCGTCCATATGGATCTTGCTCTTCTTGGACTGCCGCGGCGTACGCGCCCGGTCGGACGCGTTATGCAGGCAGTGTCATCTTGATTTGCGCATGCAGCAGCGCGGCAAAAACCGATTCCGGTTTTCAGGGTCACGCGCTAGATAACAGGATCACCGTCGGGTGGCGAGGAGTAATCGGAATGCAAAGCGCGTGAAGCGGCCGGATTTCATGGCTTTGGCGCTCAAGGAAGCCGAAGCGGCCGCAAGCCGGGGCGAAGTGCCGGTCGGCGCGGTGATCGCCAACGGCAACATTGTCGTGGCCAAGGCCGGCAACCGCACGCGCGAGCTGGCCGATCCGACTGCGCATGCCGAAATGCTGGCGATCCGCGAAGCCTGCCGGCAACTCGCCAGCGAGCGGCTTACCGGTCACGATCTCTATGTGACGCTCGAGCCCTGCGCCATGTGCGCCGGCGCCATTTCGTTCGCGAGACTCCGCCGGCTCTATTTCGGCGCGGCCGACGAGAAGGGCGGCGCGGTGGTCAACGGCGTGCGCTTCTTCGCCTCGCCCACCTGCCACCACGCGCCGGACGTCTATTCCGGCTTGGGCGAAAGCGAAGCGGCCCTCATCCTGAAGGAGTTCTTTCGCGAGAGGCGGAATGGCAGTGAATGGTGAATGGTTGACGCAAGCAGTGAGTAGCAAAGAAGCAGGTCGTGAGTAGTGAGCAACAGAGACCTATTCGCTATTCGCTATTCGCTACTTACAGCCCCAGCCAGTCAAACCAGCCGCCGCCCTTCTTGCCTTCCGCCTGCGCCTTGAGCCGGCGCTCCTTCTTGTACTCGTCCTCGCCGAGCTCGTTTTGCGGCGCGGTGTCGGCGGCCTGACGATAGGCAAGCGGCGGCTCGCTCAAATACTTGCGGACATTGGGATTGCCCTGCTTCTGCTCCGCGAGGCGGCGCTGGATCTCGGCGGTTCGGGTCGCGCTGGAATCGTCCGGCGACCAGCGCGGCGGATGGCTGGATGCAGAATCGGCCAAAGCCTTCTTCACCGCCACCGGGTCGGTCTGAACGTCCTCGACCGCTTCCGGCTGGTAGTTCGGGTCGTTCTGGTGGGCGGTCGCGTCGGCGCGAATGCGGGCGCGGCGCGCCTCGGGCGATTCGGGCCAGTCGGCGCTCGCCGTCTGGATGCTTTCCTGCGGTGGCGGCAGAGTTTCCCTCTGTCCCGGCGCAGGCTTCACCAGGTCCGGGCGCGGCTTATAGTCGATAGGATCGCGGCGCTTCGGCGTGATCGCGATGGCGCCCGAAACGTCGTCGGCGAGTTGCTCGGCGGCGGTCTTGTCGGTTCCGTAGGTCGGAGAGCCGACGCAGCCCGACATGGCTATGGCCGATGCCACAAGCGGCGCCAGCAGCGCGGCGCGCGCAAACGTTCTTTCGGTCATGCCAAAAAGTCCCACTTTAAAGCCTTTCGGTCGCCACCGGCCACAGGGGCGCGGTCCCCTTCTTCCCCGCGTTTGCGATGGAAATCCGGCGACAATTTGTCTGCCGGAGTGTCGCGTGTTTACCTCAACCACTTGTCAAGGGCAACGCGCGGGCGAATTTGCGCCGCCCGGCGTGGCACTTTTGCACTTATTTCATGGGTGCATATCGTTAGCCCAAAACCGCTGCGCACTCTTGGGCGACATGCACCTACAAACGCCCGAGCGCCCTCAGTTCACGCAGCACGGCAGCATCGCGGGCCGAGACATCGTGAAATTCCGGATCCTGCCCGACATCGGCCGTGTAGCGCCAGGAGCGCGCGCATTTGACCAGACCGCGATCCTGGGCCTTCTCGACGACGACCGCGACGCCCTTGACGTCATCCAGCGTGAAAGCGCCTTGCGGCGCCTTGCCATGGCTGATGACCAGATCGCTGGTGATCGCCATCTCGGCCATGTCGACATCGGCGATGGCTGCTTCCAGCGCCGCATCGTCGATGGTGACCACCGGCACGGCTTCCAGCGAGGAGCCGATCAGTTTATCGGCGCGCGCGATCTCGAGCGCGCCGGTGACGACGCGGCGCACCTGCCGGACCTTGCGCCATTTCTCGGCCAGCGCCTCGTTCCTCCAGTTATCCGGAATGGCCGGGAACTGGTCGAGATGCACCGAGGCGGCTTCGGGGTGACGGTCGAGCCAGGCCTCTTCCATCGTGAAAGGCAGCATCGGTGCCAGCCACTTCACCAGGCATTCGAAGAGATGGCGCACGACCTGCACTGCCGCCTTGCGGCGCAAGCTGGACGGCGCGTCGCAGTAGAGCGCGTCCTTGCGGATGTCGAAATAGAAGGCCGAAAGCTCCACCACCATGAAGTCGAGCAGCGCGCGGGTGATGCGCTTGAACTCGAAGGCGTCGTAGCCCTGGCGCATCGCCTCGTCGAGTTCGGACAGCCGGTGCAGCATCAGCCGCTCCAGCTCCGGCATCTTGTCCAGCGGCACGTCCTCGCCATCATCATGGGCGAGCGTGCCCAGCATCCAGCGAATGGTGTTCCTCAGCTTGCGGTAGGCGTCGATATTGGTCTGCAGCACGTTCTTGCCGAGCCGCTGGTCTTCCCAGTAGTCGGTCGTCACCACCCAGAGCCGCAGGATATCGGCGCCGGACTGTTTTATCACGTCCTGCGGCACGACCGTGTTGCCGAGGGACTTCGACATCTTGCGGCCTTCCTCGTCCATGGTGAAGCCATGGGTGATGACCGACTCGTAAGGCGCCCTGCCCCTCGTCCCGCAGCTTTCGAGCAGCGAGGAGTGGAACCAGCCGCGATGCTGGTCGGAGCCTTCGAGATAGACGTCGGCCGGCCATTTGAGGTCGGGCCGATCCTCCAGCGTGAAGACATGCGTCGAGCCGGAATCGAACCAGACGTCGAGGATGTCCGTCACCTGGTGCCATTTCGAGGCGTCGTGGTTGCCGAGGAAGCGCTCCTTGGCGCCCGGCGCGAACCATGCGTCGGCGCCCTCCTGCTCGAAGGCGTCCATGATGCGCTGGTTGACCGCCTCGTCCTTCAGCACATTGCCGTCGGCATCGGCGAAGACGGCGATCGGCACGCCCCAGGCACGCTGGCGCGACAGCACCCAGTCGGGGCGCTCCTCGATCATGGCGCGGATGCGGTTCTGGCCGGCCGCCGGCACGAAGCGCGTGTCGTCGATCGCCTGCAGCGCGCGGCTGCGCAGCGTCGTGCCGTCGCCGAGGTCCTTGTCCATATAGACGAACCATTGCGGCGTGTTGCGGAAGATGACGGGCTTCTTCGAGCGCCAGGAATGCGGATAGCTGTGCTTCAGCCGGCCGCGCGCGAACAGCGCGTTGCGCTTGATCAGTTCCTCGATCACCGCCTGGTTCGCGTTCCCCTTCTTGCCGTTGTCGTCGATGACGCGCGCGGGGCCGCCCTCGCGGTCCGGGCCGAAGCCCGGCGCGTCCTTGGTGAAGAAGCCGGCATCGTCGACCGGGAACGGGATCGAGGTGTCGACGCCGCGCTTGATGAGTTCGGCCACCGCATCCATCCAGGCATCGAAGTCCTCGCGGCCGTGGCTGGGCGCGGTGTGCACGAAGCCGGTGCCGGCATCGTCGGTGACGTGCTCGCCGGCGATCATCGGCACGGGGAACTCGTAGCCGCCGCCCAGTCCTCTGAAAGGATGCGAAAGCGTAAGACTTGCAAGCTGTTCAGGGGAGACGTTGTGAAGCCGGTTCAAGGTGACCTTGGCTTTGGAAGCGGCGTCCTCCGCCAGCGCGTCGGCGAAGATCAGCTTCTCGCCGGGCTGCGGCCCGAAGCTGTTCTCGGCCGCGGTCACTTCGTAGAGGCCATAGGCGATGCGCGGCGAAAAGCTGACAGCGCGATTGCCGGGCAGCGTCCAGGGCGTCGTCGTCCAGATGACGACATGCGCCTCCAGCAGGTCGAGTGCCGTCCCATTCAGCGCCGGCGCGGCATCGGCGGCATCGACCGGCCGGGCAAGGCTCGCCACCGGGAACTTCGCCCAGATCGTGTCGCTCTCATAGTCCTGGTATTCGACCTCGGCCTCGGCGAGCGCGGTGCGCTCGACCACGCTCCACATCACCGGCTTCGAGCCGCGATAGAGCTGGCCGGATATGGCGAATTTCAAAAGCTCGCCGGCGATCCGCGCTTCGGCGTGATAGGCCATGGTCGTATAGGGATTGTCGAAATCTCCGATGACGCCGAGCCGCTGGAACTCGTCGCCCTGCACCTTGATCCAATGGGCGGCGAAATCGCGGCATTCCCTGCGGAACTCGTTGACCGGCACCTCGTCCTTGTTCTTGCCCTTGGCCCGGTACTGTTCCTCGATCTTCCACTCGATCGGCAGGCCATGGCAGTCCCAGCCAGGCACGTAATTGGCGTCGTAGCCGCGCATCTGGAAGGAGCGGTTGATGACGTCCTTGAGGATCTTGTTCAGGGCGTGGCCGATATGGATGTTGCCATTGGCATAGGGCGGCCCGTCATGCAGCACGAATTTCTCTCGGCCGGCGGCTTCATCGCGCAGCTTGCGGTAAAGCTCCATGTCCTGCCAGCGCCTGACCAGGCCGGGCTCCTTCTCGGGCAGGCCGGCGCGCATCGGGAAATTGGTCTGCGGCAGGTAAAGCGTTTTGGAATAGTCGATGGTTTCAGCAGTATCGGTCACGGGGGTGTCGGTCATTGGTCTGCCATGTGCATTGCCCGTTGGCAAAATAGCTCGGGCGTTGAACTATCATCATCTGGAAAAAGCGCGAGGGGGCCGCGCGCAAAAGTCCCGGCGGCTCCGGCGGCGCTCAGGCCACCCGGAACACCGGGCCCGTAATTCGTATCGCGATCGCAAAAAGGCGCGAAAAGCTCGTCATGGCGTGGCTTTTAGCGGATGCCGCGGCAGGAATAAAGCGCGGATTTCAAGCCAAAGCGCCGGTATTTTGACTTACATCGAGAAATTGAAACGGTAGGTGGTCGACACGCCAACGGTCCACTGATCGCGGTCGCCGCGCTCCTTGACCAGACTGGAATCGGCCGCCGGCCCCATCAGGCGGGAATATTCGGTGAAGACGCTGGCCGTCATCGGCTCGGTCACTTTCCAGGTGATCGCGCCGCCGAGCCCGGTCGACTTCAGCCCGCCGCCCGGATGGTATTCGCTGAGGCCCGAGGCCGCAGCTTCCGTGGCGTTGACGCCGTAATAGGCGTCGAAATAACCGGCCGAGGCGAAGGAGACACGGGGGCCGCCGGAAATGCGGACGGTCGGGGTGACGTCGTAGAAGGCGTCCGCCGCGATGTCGGCGACGAAGCCGTTATGGGCGCGGATGCCGTGTCTGAGCTCCGCCCGAGCCCGCACCCAATCCAGCGGATAGAATTCGAAGAAGCCGCCGACCTCGCCGCCCCAGCGCACCGGATCAAGGCCTTGCAATTCGTCCTTGCTGGAACGCGAGAACAGGAACTTGCCGGTCAAGCCGGCGCGCACGCTGCCGTCGTCGATCAGCGCCAGCGAGATGTTGTCGTTGCGCGAGGTGAAACGCGCTTCCGGCCCTGCCTTGCCGAGCGAGATGATGGGCTGGGCGCTCAGCATATATTTCTTGCCGCCCTCGAAATTCGGGGCAACGAGACCGGTGGCGCCGAGCGTCAGGTACCAGTCGCCGGAAATCCAGCTCCCCTCGCCGGCCTGGGCAGAGGTGACGGCCATCAGGCCAGAGGCGAGAACCAGCGGAATCGTCCCGACAATACGCATCGTCAACCCTTACGCGAAACAGGCCGGCAGGAACACCGGGCAGCGCAGAAGGCATGGCGTCAGTGCGGTAAATTTTGACTTAAGATCCGTAACAGAGACGGCGCGGACCGCCAGCATGGAGATCGGCCGCCCGGCTCAGCTGCCGCGCGGCGCGTGCGACATGTCCAGCAGCTTGGCCACGGCCTTCGAGCCCTTCCCCGCGACGCGTGCCGATCCGTCGTCACCCACCTCAACGGTGGCGCCGCTGGAGAAGCTAAGCGACCAACCATCACCTTTGGCGTTGCGGCGCCGGTCGGTGAGCTCGATGCCGGCAGCCGTGACCAGCGCGACGATCCGGTCGGCGTCCATGTTGGTCCTCCGAAAACGCGCCCTCAATTCAGGTCAAGCCCGCCGGTAAGATCGCCGAGCGGCGGCTCGCCATGCGCGGCTACGGCCTTGTCGCGAACCACGATGCCGTGCAGGACCGGCAATTCGAAACGCTCGGTGATGAAGCGCAGGATCGACGTCGTGTCATAAGGGGTATGATCGACATAGCCGTGCTTGGCGAAGGGCGAAATGATGATCGCGGGAATGCGCGTGCCCGGTCCCCAGCGGTCGCCCTTGGGCGGTGCGACGTGATCCCAGATGCCGCCGTTCTCATCATAGGTGACGACGACCAGCATGTGCGGCCATTGCGGGCTCTTTTCCAGATGAGCCACGACATCGGCGATATGGCGGTCGCCGGCCTGGATGTCGGCATAGCCGGAGTGCTCGTTGAGATTGCCCTGCGGCTTATAGAAAGAGACCTGCGGCAGGGCGCCGTCATCGATGGCCTGGATGAAGCTCGCGCCAGCCAACCCGGCGTCGCGCAGATGTTCGCGCCTGGCCTCGGTGCCCGGAGCGTAATTGGCGTAATAGTTGAACGGCTGATGATGATATTGGAAGTTCGGGATCGGTGTTTTGTTGCCGTGGTCGAGCGTGTACTGCCAGGCTCCGGAATACCACGCCCAGTTTATGTGCTTGAGGCTGAGCATGTCGCCGATAGTCGGTTCCGTCTGCGGCGGCAGCGTGGTGGGCTTGCTAGGATCCGCGAGCAGCCGATCGCCGCCGGGCGCCGGATCGTTGCCGCTCGGCTGGTATGGCGGCTGCATGGTGTTCACCGCGTAGAAATCCGGCGTCAGGTTGCCGTCGGAGACGAATTTCGGGATCCCGTCGCGCGCCGATTTCGGCGAATTGTCGGCGATCTTCAGCGCTGTGCCGCTAGCGTCCGTCACCGCGATCGACGGCTTGGCCGGGCTCTTGTCGGCATTCGCGTAGTACGGCGCGCAGGCGCAGATCAGCCACTGGTGATTGAAGAAGGAGCCGCCGAAGCCGCCCATGAAGAAATGGTCAGCGAGCACGTATTTTTGCGCAATGGCCCACATATCGGTCTCGGAGGCGTCCCAGTTGCTCATCGGCATGGCGCCTGAATCGGCCCAGGCGACGAACATGTCGTTCTTGCCACCGTTGATCTGCATCTGGTTCTGGTAAAAGCGATGCCACAGATCATGCGTCACGACGCTGAGCGGCACGTTGAACCCTTTTGGGTCGTTCACCGTGAACGGTTCGTTCGGAAGGTGCTCGGTCATTGCCTGCGTCACCGGCGGCGTGACGCCCTTGGCGGTCAGCCCGTCCCAGACCGGCGGCAGCTCTGACAGGACCGAGCCGTCACGGTCGCGCTGCTGCAAGCTTTCCTTGCTCGCCTTGTCGATGCCCTCGGCACCCGGAAAATGGCCATAGAGATTATCGAAGGCGCGGTTCTCGGCGAAGATGACGACCACCGTCTCTATCTTGGCGATGCCGTCCGGCGGATCGCCGGGCTGCGCCGCGAAGGCGGGAGGCGAAGCGACAGTGGACAGGGCGAGAGCCGAGGAAAACAGGGCGAGCCCATAGGATCGCTTCATCGCCGTACCTCCATTGCGCAAAGTCAAATGACACCAGCTTCGGTGCATCTTGGCAATAGCCACCGCGCTGGACGGGTGATCACATCGGGATTACCTTCCTTCAACCGCAGGATGCGCGGCGAACTCTGCAGGGAGACGAAGCCATGAGCTTGCAAGGCAATACCCTGGAAGACGCGATCGGACGCACGCGCGACAAATGGGGATGGTTCGTGGCGCTCGGCGTGCTGCTGCTGATTTTCGGCGGCATCGCCTTCGGCAATCTCTTCATCGCCACCGTCGCTTCGGTCTATGTCGTCGGCTGGCTGATGCTGATGGCGGGCGTCATCGAGATCATCCATGCTTTCGGCGTCAAGACCTGGGGGCGCTTCTTCTACTGGTTGCTCAGCGGCCTGCTCTATGCCGTCGCCGGCTTTTTCGCCTTCTACAACCCGCTTCTCGCCTCGGCAGTGCTGACGTTTCTGCTCGCCGTCGCGCTCATTGCTTCCGGGCTGCTGAGGGCCTGGGTCGCCTGGAACCACCGGCCGCAGCAAGGCTGGGGATGGCTGCTGGCAGCCGCGATCATCACCATCCTGCTTGGCCTGATCATCGCCATGGGCTGGCCGGTCAACAGCCTGTGGGTGCTCGGCATGTTCCTGGCCGTCGACCTGATCTTCCAAGGCTGGAGCTTCATTGCCACCGGGCTGGCGCTCAAGCGATAGGGTACTCGACCTTCGCGATCGGCCGAAGCCTGCCCAACATCGTCATCCCAGGCGAAGCAGAAGCTCCGTCGGGAAGACCCTGGGATGACGACATGAGAGGGCGTTTCGCCAATCGCCAAGGTTTGCAATCTGCTAGCCGGACGCAGGCGCTTTGACGCTTCTCTTCGCCACCGCGCCTTCCAGACCTCAGAAACAGATGGCGGCGTCCAGCTCCGATAGCGGACGCACACCTGCGAGCAGCGCCCTCGCCTCGGCCTCGTCGCGCTTCATCTGCGCGACCAGCGCATCGAGCCCATCGAATTTGAGCTCGGGGCGCAGATAGCCGAAGAACGACACCTGGCAGATCTCGCCATAGAGATCGCCGGAGAAATCGAAGACATAGGTTTCGAGCAGCGGCGCGCCATTATCGTCGACGGTCGGCCGGCGGCCGAAGCTGGCGACGCCGTCATGGAGCGTGCCATCGGCGCGGCGCAAGCGGACGGCGTAAATGCCTTCCTTCAGAGTGGCTTCCGGCGAAAGCTTCATATTGGCGGTCGGAAAGCCAAGCGTGCGGCCGAGCTGCTGGCCGGCGATCACCTCGCTCTCGACGGTGAAGCGATAGCCGAGCAGGCCGGCTGCTTCCCCGACCTTGCCTTCGCAAAGCAGGGCGCGGATGCGGCTGGACGAGACGACCTCGGCACCTTCGTCGCGGAAGGCGTCGACCAGCGTGACGCCGAAGCCGTGGCGCTCGCCGGCCGCCATCAGGAAAGCCGGGCCGCCCTGGCGGTCCTTGCCGAAGTGGAAGTCGAAACCGGTGACGGCATGGCTGACGCCCAGCCTGATTTCCAGCACATCGGTCACGAATGCCTCGGCCGAGAGCGAGGCGAAGTCGCGCGTGAACGGCTGCTCGACGAGGGCGGCAAAGCCGAGCCTGGCCAGGAGCCGCGCCTTCATCGGCGGCGGCGTCAGCACGAAGAGCGGCACGTCCGGCCTGAACACCTTGCGCGGGTGCGGCTCGAAGGTGAGCACCAGGGCCGGCACGCGGCGGCGGCCGGCTTCGGCCAGCGCCCGTTCCAGCACCGACAGATGGCCGCGGTGGACGCCGTCGAAATTGCCGATCGCCACGACGCCGCCGCGCAGATGCCCGGGCAACGGCGTGACCGCCGAAATGCGTTGGAAATCGTGCGTCATGTCGACCTGCGTGATGTCGGGGCGCCCGTCATGGTCCGGCTTCCCGCCTATTGCAGCCGCGGGATGACGGCGACCGGGCGATAACCGTGCGTCGTGAGGAATCCCGCCAGCCTTTCGGGATCCGGCCGCAGCGGGTCGCCATAGTCGCGCGCATGAATCCCGCCCGAGACATAGAGCACGTCGAACCCGTTGTCGGCGGCACCCTTGACGTCGGTCATCATGCCATCGCCGATGGCGAGAACCTGTTTGCGCTCGGCCGCGTGGCCGAGCAGCCCGGCGACCTCCTTCATGGCGAGGTTGTAGATCGGCGCGAAAGGCTTGCCGGCGATCAGCGTGCGGCCGCCAAGCTGCGCGTAGTCGCGCGCCAGCGCGCCGGCACACCAGATGGTGCGCTCGCCGCGCTCGACCAGGATGTCGGGGTTGGCGCAGATGAAGGGCAGGTTGCGGGCACGCAGCCGCTGCAGCAGTTCCGCGTATTCGGCGGGCTTCTCCACCTCGTCGTCATAGAACCCGGTGCAGACGACGCCGGAGGCTTCGAATTCCTCCACGAGTTCGACGTCCAAGCCGTCATAGAGGGTGAAGTCGCGCTCGGGCCCGATGTGGAAGATCTTCCTCGGACCCTCGGCGATCAAGTCGCGCGTGACGTCGCCCGAGGTGACGACACGGTCATAGGCATCTGCCGGAACGCCGATCGTATGCATCTGCGCAACGACGTCGTCGCTGCGCCGCGGCGAATTGGTGATCAGCACCACCGGCACTTTTGCCTCGCGCGCCCGAGCAAGCGCCTCCGCGGCGACGGGGAAGTGCCATTCGCCATTGTGCACCACGCCCCATACGTCGCACAGGATGGCCGCGTAGTTTTCCGTCAGATCGGTGAGCGAAGCGATGATGTTTGGCGAGTCCGCCATGCCGTTATCCTGAGACTGGTCTAGGCAAAGCCGCGACAGCCATCCTTTTAGTTCGGAGGCCGCCACGGCCGGTCCCGCATAACCGAAGCGCTCCATCCTGTCACCAGCTTTCGCCATCGCCGCCGGGACGAGCCGCGACCACGCCCGTTCGGAAGCGCAGGGTTAACACGCCGTCAAAATGGCGGTGCGTGCTTGAACGTTTCGGGCAAGCTGAAATTTAAGGATCTATGACCATGGTAGCACCGAACTAGGACCATGGTCGTATACCGGTATGGGTCTTTTGCGGGGGCTGAGCGCAATGATCGGCAGATTTATAGGCGACAAGCGGGGCAACTACGCCCTGTTGACAGTCATCACGATGGTGCCGCTGATGGGTGCCGTGGCACTGGCCGTCGATTTTACGGAACTGGTTAGAGAGAAGCAGGAGACGCTCAACGCCCTAGATGCTGCTGGGGTCGCGACAGCGCAACAGATCGTCAGCGGAGCGAGCGACGCGGACGCGAAGGCCTACGCCAAGCAGTTCTTCGAGGCCAATCTCAGGCACGTGTCTCCGGCCAACACGACGCTGACCGTCACGCTGCCCAACAACAATGCCGGCGGCGGCACCCTGGTCCTGGAGGCGTCCGTGAAATATCACCCCTATTTCCTGCCGGCGGCGGCGATGCTGCTCGGCGGGACTGCGGGCGACCACGTAGTCAATGTTTCGGCGAGGTCGGAAATCCGACTTAAGAACACGCTGGAAGTGGCGCTCGTGCTGGATAATTCCGGATCGATGTCGACCCTGGGCTCGGGAACCGGGCAGAAGCGTATTGACCTGCTGAAAGCCGCCGCCAAGCAGTTGGTCGACACGCTGGCGCTGCAGGCCCAGCAGATGAAGCAGATCTCCAAGCCGGTGCAGTTCTCGCTGGTTCCGTTCTCTGCCTCGGTCAATGTCGGGCCGACGCATGACGGCGACAGTTGGATGATCAAGATGGTATCTCCCCGGTCCAGCACGAGAATTTCGACTGGACGACGATGAGCGCCGCCAACGATCCGAACAAGTACGCCGAGAAGGTCAATGGCGCCTGGTACAAACGCGGTGACGGTTGGGGCGATACCAAGGGTGAGCCCCTGACCCGCTTCAGCCTTTATGCCGACATGACCGTGGAATCGGGTCGCGAAGAGGTGCCGAACTCAAAGCAGTACATCTGCGACGCGTACAACAAAAAGGGCAAATGCACCGACGGACATTGGACTGACCCGCAATATGTCTACACTACCAGCCGCTATGCGAGTTGGCAGGGGTGCGTCGAAGCGAGGCCTTATCCCTACAACGACGACGACACGACGCCGACCACGTCCAATCCTGCGACGCTCTTTGTGCCCATGTTCGCTCCGGACGAGCCCGGCACGCTGTGGCGCGACTTCAACCGCGACGGCACGAATGATGTCAACAGCTTGAGCTACGGCTACGAGAACAATTGGTGGGCAGACTGGCCTTATTCATTAAACCCAACCGCGGTTCAGCGGCAATCGGACATGCGGAAGTACTTTCTGGTGAAGCCTTACGGTTCGACTTCGGCCGGTGCCGGTGACGGCCCGAACGCAGCCTGCACCACCAGTCCAATCACGCCCCTCAAGGACGTCACGGTGAGTGCGCAGAAGCAGCAACTGACTGACGCCATCAATGCTATGGCGCCAACTGGCAATACGAACGTACCCGAGGGGCTCGCCTGGGGCTGGCGGACAGTCTCAAGCAACGAGCCCTTCACCGAAGGTCGGCCAAACAACGAAAAGGGCAACGACAAGGTCGTAATCGTGCTGACCGACGGCGCCAATACCTACAGCGCGATCAGCGACGCCAGTTACGCCAACAACCGTTCCACCTATGCGGCCTATGGCTATACAGGCAAAGTCAATTCCGCACTGGCAAGCGTCACGCGCCTGTTCATGAATACGAGCACCGCGGTGCCTAAGACCACCTATACGGACGGCAACTACACCGCCGCGCTTGACGAACAGATGCAGACGCTATGCGCCAATGCCAAGGCGGCCGGGATCATGGTGATGACGGTCTCGCTCGATTTGGTTGACACCAAGGCGGACGAGAAGAAGGCCATGGCTGCGCTAAAGGCTTGCGCTTCCGACTCCCGCTTCCGCAGAGACCCTGCCGACCCGAGCAAGCCGGCGAAGCTATTCTGGAACTCGACCGGCGCCACGCTTTCTGACGACTTCAAGGCGATCGGCAACGAATTGTCGAACCTGCGCATCGTCAGTTGATCCGAAAGAGCAACCGCTTGCTGAAGATGCGCGAATTCTGGCTTCGCTTTTGCCGCGACCGGCGCGGCAACTATGCCCTGATGACGGCGATCGCCATGGTGCCGCTGATGGGCGCCCTCGCAATCGCGGTCGACTTCACCGAACTCAACCGTCAGAAACAGATGGTGCTCAACGCGCTCGATGCGGCGAATTTTGCCGCCGCAAGGCGGTTGGCGGAAGGCGCCACCGACGACCAGATCAAGGCCTATGCCGTCGACTTCTTCAACGCCAACCTCAACACCATCGACCCCGCGGACGTAGCGCTCAACATCACCCTACCCACCAGCCAGGCCGGCGGCGGCTTGCTGACAATGAGCGCCACTCTTACCTACCATCCCTATTTCTATCCGGCTTCGGCAATGCTCGTCGGCGTCGACGAAGTCGACGCGAAAAAGCCCGTTGAGATCGAGATGAAGTCACAGGTGCGCTTGAAGAACACACTGGAAGTGGCGATGGTGCTCGACAATTCGGGCTCGATGTCGACGAAAGGATCCGGCACGGGGCAGAAGCGCATCGACCTGCTCAAACAGGCCGCCAAGCAGTTGGTCGACACACTTGCGCAGCAGGCGGCGCAGATCAAGCAGATCGACAAGCCGGTCCAGTTCAGCCTGGTGCCCTTCGCGGCTTCGGTCAATGTCGGGCCCGATAACGACAACGCCTCCTGGATGGATGTCTACGGGCTGTCGCCGGTCGCCAACGAGAATTTCGACTGGTCGACGCTCAACGCCGCCGACAAGCACGCCCAGAAGATCAACGGCATCTGGTACAAGAACGGCACCGGCTGGGGGACCGAGGAAGGCCAGGCACTGACCCGCTTTTCGCTCTATCGCGACATGAAGGTGGTCACCAGCCACGAGCGCATCGTCGGCAGCAAGCGCGTCGTCTGCGACGAATACCGGTCCAACAACACCTGCAAGCGCAGCCACAACGAATACGACTACAACGACACCTACGGCCCGTTCGCGAGCTGGCAGGGCTGCGTCGAAGTGCGTCCCTACCCTTACAATGTCGACGATACGCCTGCGTCCGGCGGGCCGAACAACACCGGCATCGGGGTCGGCGACCCGGCGACCATGTTCGTGCCGATGTTCGCGCCCGACGAACCCGGCAACCACTGGAAGGTGACGCAAGATCCCGACGAGCCGAACCCGGTGACCTACGGCGCCGCCAACAGCTGGTGGAACGACGATCCGTCGAGCACCACCGGCAAGACGCGCCAATCCAATATGGCCAAGTATTTCATGCCGCGGCCGATCAATGCGCCGGTGCTGGCAACGGGCGCCGGTCCCAACTACAGCTGCACCACGACGCCGGTCACGCCGCTCACCGACGTCACCACCGCCGACGGGCTGGCCGCGATCAAGGCGGCTGTCGACCTGATGCAGCCCAACGGCAACACCAACGTGCCGGAAGGCATGGCCTGGGGCTGGCGCACCGTGTCCAGCACGGCGCCCTTCACCGAAGGGCGGCCGGAGACCGAACGCGGCAACGACAAGGTCGTCATCGTGCTCACCGACGGCGAGAACACCTATTCGACGGTGAACTCCGATCCGGCCGGCAACAAATCGACCTATGCCGCCTACGGCTATACCGGCGTCGGCTACAAAGGCACCTCGGTCACCCGCCTGTTCGGCGGCACCTCCAGCGACATCGGCCAGTTCAACTATTCCTCGGGCAACTACACCAACGCGCTCAACGAGCAGATGGCCAAGCTCTGCGACCACGCCAAGGCGGCCAACATCATGGTGATGACGGTTGCGCTCGACATGTCCGCGACCGACGCCCGCGACAAGCAGGCGATGGACGCCCTGAAGACCTGCTCATCCGACTCCCGCTTCCGCAAGGATCCCGCCGACCCCAGCAAGCCCGGCAAGCTTTTCTGGAATGCAACCGGCGCGACGCTGTCCGACAATTTCAAGGAGATTGCGAACGAGCTATCGAATTTGCGCGTGGTGGGGTAACGGACATAAACTGACGCCGGCGCGCCAAGAAGCGAAAAGGCAGGATCAGGGGCTTGATTTCAGATAGTATTCTCTTTCCCCTTCATCGGAGGATGCTGAGATGCTGTCAGACCTCGCGAATCTCATCGAGCAGGATCATTTAGCCTTGGATGCCTTCGTCAAGGGCAATCCCGAACCATTGAAAAGTCTCTTCTCACAACGGGATGACGTCGTCATCGCCAATCCATTCGGCCCGCCGGCAAAAGGATGGAAGAAGGCTGCCGAAACGATGGACCGTGCCGCTACCAACTACCGAGACGGAGAGATTATCGGCTTTGACCGTATTTCCGAGTACGCAACGACCGACTTGGGTTACATCATCGAGATCGAGCGGGTCCGATCCAAGGTCGGCGGCAGCGACAAGCTTGTTCCGATCGCACTTCGAACCACCACTATATTTCGGCGGGAGAAAGGCGCGTGGAAGATCGTCCTTCGTCATGCCGATCCTATAACCTCGCCTCGTCCGGCAGCCTCGATCGTCGGTGAGTAGAAAGGCTACAAAAGCCTGCGGCGCTGCCCACCCTGGCGCAACGAACGGCGCCGGCAAGTCCCTTGCGCTCGTGCGCGGCACAAGGCACATGTCCGTACCCGCCGGCATCGGACCTTCCCTGCCGCAGGTGCTGGAGATCGAGCGATGCCTGACGCCGCCAACCATCTGACCTTCGCGCTGATCTGCCTCGGCATGGTGCTCACACCCGGCCCGAACATGATCTACCTGATCTCGCGCTCGCTGTCGCAAGGGCCGAGGGCCGGGCTGATCTCGCTGGGCGGCGTGGCGCTGGGCTTCCTGTTCTATGTGGTGTCCGCGGCCTTTGGCATCACCGCGCTCATCTTCGCCGTGCCTTATGCCTATGACGCGCTGCGCTTTGCCGGCGCGCTTTATTTGCTGTGGCTCGCCTGGCAGGCGCTAAGGTCCGGCGGCCGCTCGCCATTCCAGGTGCGCGAGCTGCCGAAGGACAGGCCGCGCAAGCTGTTCGTCATGGGGCTGATGACCAACCTGCTCAATCCGAAGGTGGCGGTGCTCTATCTGTCGCTCTTGCCGCAGTTCATCAACCCGGCCACGGGCCATGTGCTGTCGCAGCTTCTGGTACTCGGCGTGACGCAGATCTCGATCAGCCTGACCGTCAACGCCATGATCGCGGTGACGGCGGGCTCGATCGCCACCTTCCTCGCCGGACGGCCGTTCTGGCTGGTCGTCCAGCGCTGGATGATGGGCACGGTGCTGACGGCGCTGGCTTTGAAGATGGCGACTGAGGCGCAGCGCTGAGATCGGATGATCAGGGCTATGGCTGTTATCCGCTGAAGGCCTGCCTCAAAAACGTGTGGACGTCGCTTGCCGATTTTTCGGCCGCAGCTGCGTTGTACTCCACCCGGTGGCCATACTGCTCGGTGCCCGTCTTGAATGACGGGGAGGCAAAGGCGTGGCGAGCGCCCTTGAAGACATCAAGCTGCACGGCGCTGCCCTTGCCGCTGCGCTGCGCCATCATTTCCCGGCAATTTTTGGCGGGGGTCCAATCGTCGAGCTCGCCGATCAGGATCAAGGTCGGCACCGCCACGTCGCCATTCGTAGCCGAACAATTCGGATAGTAGGCAATCGCAGCTTTGAATTTACGCTCCATAAGCTGTTCGGCGCCACCGGATTGCACGGCCTCAAGCGTTGTGATCCCGCCGGCGGAGAACCCCATCAACGCTGTGCGCTGCGGGTCGACGAAACTCAATTTCGACAGGTACTCCAAGGCGCCGTAGGCGTCATAGACGCGATCAGCAAACAGGCTGCCATCAGCGAGCAGGCCGTGATCACACGTCTCGCGAATACCGCGCGTGCTGAAGCTGTCGACAACGAGTACGACATAACCCCAGGAAGACGGCCGCTGCGACCAGGTTTTCTCTACAGTTGGGAATAGGCCCGAACATCCATGGAGAACGACGACCGCCGGGAACGGCCCCTCACCCGGCGGTCGCGTCAGATACCCATTCAATGGCGTGCCGGGAATGGCCTGGAGCGCTCGCCCGTTTTGTTGCGCAATGCGCTGCTGAAACGGCGTCGGCTTCACGGCCGCGCTTTCAAAGTGCACCAACTCGTCAGCGTTGGCACGCGTAGTATCAATGCAGCCGACAGCCCAAAGCCCGGCCACGAATGCCGCCCCCTTGAGCGACCTCAAGAACATCTTCATGAACCAGGCTCGGTAAACCGTTTCGGGCCGTCTGCTTTGTTCGAGCCGGCGCGGCCTACATCGGCCGGCGGATGGGCCGGATGTCCTGCGGCTCCACCACCTTGCGATAGAGATGCCAAGTCGCGTGGCCGAGGACCGGCATGACGACGGCAAGGCCGGCAAACAGCGGGATCGAGCCGATCACCAGCAGCACCGCGACCGTCAGGCCCCAGAGCGCCATCTGCAGCGGGTTGGCAATGACGGCGCGCGCCGAGGTCTCGATCGCCGAGACGGCGCCGACATCGCGGTCGAGCAGCAGCGGGAAGGCAATCACGGTGGTGGCGAGCACCACGACCGCGAAGACGAGGCCGGCAGCGTTGCCGAGCAGGATCAGCGTCCAGCCCTTGCCGGTCGTCAGCACGTCGCGCAGGAAGGTTCCGACGGAGGCGGGCGGCTCTGCGCCGAACAGGCTGGTGTAGATCGACTGCGCGGTGAACAGCCACAGAAGGAACAGCGCGAAAAGCAGGACGCCGATCGCCGCGATCGAGGGCAGCGCCGGCGAACGGCGCACGTCGAGCGCATGGTGCCAGCGGCTGCTCATGCCGAGCTCCCGCCGGCGGCTGATCTCGTAGAGGCCGATGGCCGCGAAGGGACCGATCAATGCAAAGCCCGACATCAGCGGATAGACGAGCTGGATTGCACTCGAGCCGGAGGTCCACCGCGTCAGGATCAGGCCGACGACCGGATAGATCAGGCACAGGAACACGTAGTGCGAGGGCTTGGCCCAGAAATCCTCGGCGCCGAGCCTTAGCGCGTCCCATAGATCCGACGTGGTGATGTGGCGCACCGTGGGCTGCACATGCAGCCCTTGCGCGTCCGCCATGACATGAAAACCAGCCATAACCGTCCTCCGTATCGCTCGGGGGGCGGTCACCGCCTGGGTGGCCCGCCCGTGGCTGCCACTTCTAGAACGCCGGGATGATAGCCGATCTCCCGGACGATGTCGCCGCATAACGCGATTTTCATCGGCTGCCCGGCAAAAGCCACGATCGCCGGTATCAGAGGCCGGATGACCAGCCTGACCACCGATTCCCCCAATCTCGACAGACGCACATTGCTCAAGGCCATCGGCCTTGCGGCGCTCGGCGGCATTGCCGCCTGCAACAGCGTCCCGCTGCCGACCGGCGAAGCCGCCGGCGTGTCGTCTTCCGCCACAGGAACGTTGAGCACAATCCGCACATCGGCCGGACTGCCGGCGCTCATCCCGGACACGCAGCTCGAACAGGCGGCGCTGCAGCAGGCCGGCTACATGGCGTCGCGCGCCCGTATGAGCCACACCACGGGCTGGGGCAAGGATTTCGCCTCACGCATGAAGGGCAATGGCGTGCGCGGCGCCGCGGGCGAAAACATCGCCGAGGGACGTTTCGACCTGCAAAAGCTGTTCGACATCTGGATGCATTCGGACGGCCACCGGCGCAACATGCTCGACCCGGACTTCAGCCGCTTCGGGTTGGCCTACGTGCGCGACGGCCGCGATCCCAGCCTGCGCTACTGGGCACTGGTGCTGGGCCGCTAAACTGAAGCGCCGCCTCCGGAAAGCCCGCGTGCTCTTTGCATCCAGGGACACTGATCCGCAGGCCGGACGTTACCCCGGCGGCTATCCATTCTGACCAGCCGGCGCGCGTCGCCGGGCGATCGTTGGCGTGGCCTCAGAGCGGCTTCACCAGGAGCGGAACGCTCCTCTGCGGACCGCAATGCATGTAGCGATTGCACACTCAGCGACAACCAGTTGCGTTCGCCGCCGCCCGCTTAGCGGTCAATTCGGCGGACATAACCGAGCTGCATTTATGGCCGCAATGTCAGCGTGATTGGGACTGGCACGGAGACCGCCACCAAAACATCAATCCATATGAGCCGCCGGCGCGCCGCCCGCGGGCGCGGCCTTCGGCTTGCGCAGCAGGACGACGAACGGGACGGCAAGCAGCGTCATCACCATCAGGAGTTTGAAGTCGTTGATGTAGGAGATCATCATCGCCTGGACGTTGACCAGCCTGTCGACCCGCGAAAGGGCCATGGGATCACCGCTCGCCGCCGCGGGCGAGGCTGCCCACAGGTTGGGGTTGTAGGGGTTGATGAAGGCTCCGAGCTCGCTGTGGTTGACCTGCGTGTTCTGCACCATCAGCGCCGCAACCACCGAGACGCCGATCGATGAGCCGAGATTGCGCACAAGGCTGAACAGCGAGGTGGCGTCGGTGCGGTAGCGCGCGTCGAGCGTGGCGAAGGCCACCGCCGAGAGCGGCACGAACACCATGCCCATGCCGAGGCCCTGGATGACGCCCGAAGAGATGATCAGCCAGTTGTCCATCTGCGGCGTGAAGCTCGCCATGGTGTAAAGCGACTGCGCGGTGAGCAGGAAGCCGATCGCGACCAGAATACGCGCGTCGATCCTGTGCATGATGCGGCCGACGAACAGCATCGAAATCATCGTGCCGATACCGCGCGGGCCGAGCACGACACCGATGGTGACGGTCGGGTAGCCGAAGATGTTGGCAAGCATCGGCGGCAGCAGCGACATCGAAGCCAGAATCAGCACGCCCATGACGAAGATGAAACCGAGCCCGGTCACGAAATTGCGGTCGAGGAAGATTTTCGGATCGATGAAGGGACGTTCGGACGTCACCGTGTGGATGATGAACACCCAGAAGCCGGTGATCGACAGCGCAAGCTCGATCCAGATCTCTGTCGAGGAGAACCAGTCGACCTCGCCGCCGCGGTCGAGCATCAGCTGCAGCGCGCCGACGCCGAGCGAGATCATGGCGAAGCCGAAGAAATCGAAGCTGCGCACGCGCTTGGCGACGACAGGCAGGTAGGCGGCCATGCCGATGAAGGCGAGGATGCCGACCGGCAGGTTGATGAAGAACACCCAGCGCCAGTTGAAATTCTCGGTCAGCCAGCCGCCGAGCGTCGGGCCGAGGATCGGCCCCAGCATGATGCCGGCGCCCCAGATGGCCATGGCCTGGCCGTGGCGTTCGCGGGGATTGATATCGAGCAGGAAGGTCTGCGACAGCGGCACGATCGCCGCTCCGAACACACCCTGCAGCAGGCGGAAGAGCACCATCGTCTCGAGGCTCCACGCCATGCCGCAAAGCATGGAGA
>NZ_RZST01000459.1:0-3756 GCF_003997575.1 Mesorhizobium sp. M1A.F.Ca.IN.022.07.1.1 | reverse complement strand
CCGGCGGATCGTCCGCGATCCGGGCGTAGAGGTAGTGATCCTGCCAGATGCCGTTGATCCGGAGATAGGATCTGAGAAGTCCTTCGCGCCGGAATCCGGCTTTTTCAAGCACGCGGATCGACCGTGCGTTGTCGGGAATACAGGCAGCCTCGATCCGGTGCAACCGCAGCGTATCGAAGGCAAAACGCGACACCACCTTGACCGCGTCGGTCATCAGTCCACGGCCGCCGAAGCGCTCGCCGATCCAGTAGCCGATGTGGCCGCTTTGCGCGACACCGTGGCGGATGTTGCCGAGCGTGATGCCGCCGGCGAGCTTGCCGCTCGACTTCTCGAAGATGAAGAAGGCAATGGCCGTGCCTTGCGCATAGTCCTCGCGGTAGCGGCCGATGCGCAGCCGCCAGGCGGTGCGGTCGAGCTCGTCAGGCTGCCAACGCGGCTCCCATGGCTCCAGAAAGGCGCGGCTTTCGCCGCGCAGCGTCGACCATTCGCGGTAATCGTTGGTCAAAGGCACGCGCAACGTGACTTTTTCGCCCTTCAGTGCCGGCAGGTCGCGGCGAAAGAAAGGAAGCGCGAACACGACTTTGGAACGAAGGTTAGACGGCGAGCCTGCGAGCCGTCGTCTGCGGGCCCGCAAGCGATTCGAGGATCGCCTCGTAGGGCGCCAGCGTCCCCACGGGGCCGACCGCCGTCAGCGTCGGCTTGGTCGAGAACAGCCGCGAGGAGAGATCGGTCAGCCGCTCGACCGTCAGCGCCGCCAGCCGCTCCATCAACTCCTCCTTGGCGATCGGCCGCCCGAACAGCAGCAACTGCCTGGCGATCTGCGAGGCGCGGCTTGCCGGGCTTTCGGCCGACATGATGAGGCCGGCCCGATATTGCGCGCGTGCGCGGTCGAGCTCATCCTGCTGGATGCTTTCCCCGGCCTTCTGCAATTCGTCGATGATGACCGGCACCAGCTTGGCGATATCACTCTGTCCGGTCGCCGCATGCACACCGAAAATGCCGGTGTCGGAAAAGCCCCAGTGGAAGGCATAGACCGAATAGCACAGGCCGCGCTTCTCGCGCACTTCCTGGAACAGCCTCGACGACATGCCGCCGCCGAGGATCATCGACAGCACCTGCGAGGCGTAGAAGTCGCGCACATGGTAGGCGCGGCCCTCGAAGCCGAGCACGATCTGCGCATCCATCAGGTCGCGGTCCTCGCGGAAGTCGCCGCCGACATACTGCGCATATTGCGGGATGTTGCTGGTGGCCTTGGCGCGGAAGCCGCCAAGCTGTCTTTCCACCTCGCGCACGAAATTGTCGTGCTTGATGTCGCCGGCGGCCACGATCACCATGCGCTCGGCGCCATATTGCCGTTCGATGAAATCGTGCAGCTGCCTGGAGGTGAAGGATTTGACCGTCTCCGGCGTGCCGAGGATCGAGCGGCCGATGGTCTGGTGGCGGAAGGCGGTTTCGGTGAAACGGTCGAAGACGATGTCGTCGGGTGTGTCGTGCGCGGCGCCGATCTCCTGCAGGATCACATGCTGCTCGCGCTCCAGTTCCTCCGGATCGAACTCCGATTCCTGCAGGATGTCGGCCAGGATGTCGACCGCGAGCGGCACGTCGGCGGAAAGCACCCTGGCGTAGTAGGAGGTCGTCTCGACGCTGGTGGCCGCGTTGATCTCGCCGCCGACATTCTCGATTTCCGAGGCGATCTCGAAGGCGCTGCGCCGTTTCGTTCCCTTGAAAGCCATGTGTTCGAGCAGATGGGCCATGCCGTGCTCTTCGTCGCGTTCATTGCGTGCGCCCGACTTGACCCAGGCGCCAAGGGCAACGGATTCGAGGCTTGGAAGGGTTTCGGTGGCGACCGTCAGGCCGTTCGACAGACGGCTTACCTCAACACCCATATGGCAACTACTCCCTAACGGGCCGCCCGCGTGTGGCGGCTCACGTATTCTTCCACCATTTTCAGCTCGGATGGAAGTATGGTGTACTTTTCGTCGGCTGTCATCAAGCCGGCGAGCCAAGCGGGCAGCGCTGGCGTAACGCCGCTGGCGGCCTCGACCGCCGCCGGGAATTTGGCCGGATGCGCGGTGCCGAGAACCACCATGGGCACGGCGCCCGACATTTGGCCGGCCGCTACGTGCATGGCGGCGGCCGTGTGCGGATCGAGCAGATAGCCGCTCGCTTCAAGCGTCTGGCGAATGGTTGCCGCGACCTCGTCGACGCTGGCGCGGCCGGCGTCGAACTCCGCACGCATCCTCGCCATTTCGCCCGCTTCGACGGTAAAGGCGCCGGACTGCTTCAGCCCGTTCATGTAGCGCCTGACCGTCGCGGCATCCCGGCCCGCCGCCTCGAACAGCAGGCGCTCGAAGTTCGAGGACACCTGGATGTCCATCGACGGCGAGGTGGTGGCGAACACGCCCTTGGTGCGATATTCGCCGCTTGCAAGCGTGCGTGCCAATATGTCGTTGTCGTTGGTGGCGATGATCAGCCGCTCGACCGGCAGCCCCATTCGCTTGGCGGCATAACCGGCGAAAATATCGCCGAAATTGCCGGTCGGCACGGTGAATGACACCGGCCGGTCGGGCGCGCCCAGCAACAGCGCCGAGGAGAAGTAATAGACGATCTGGGCCATGATGCGGGCCCAGTTGATCGAATTGACACCCGACAGCGATACCCTGTCGCGGAAGCCGTGGTCGTTGAACATATCCTTCACCAGGCCCTGGCAATCGTCGAAATTGCCTTCGATCGACAGCGCGTGCACGTTCGCGGCGCTCGACGTCGTCATCTGCCGCTGCTGCACCGGCGAGACCTTGCCGTTGGGGAAAAGGATGAAGATATCGGTGCGGTCGCGGCCGGCGAAGGCGTCTATTGCCGCGCCTCCGGTGTCGCCGGAGGTGGCGCCGACGATGGTCGCGCGGTTGCCCCGTTCGGCCAGCACATGGTCCATCAGCCGCGCGAGCAGCTGCATCGCCACGTCCTTGAAGGCCAGCGTCGGGCCGTGGAAGAGCTCGAGGATGAAGGTGTTTTTGCCCGTCTGCACCAGCGGGCAGACCGCATCGTGCCGGAAAGTCGCGTAGGCTTCACGCACCAGCCGTTCGAAGACGGGTGCGGCTATCTCGCCGCCGAGGAAGGGTGTCAAGACGCGGATGGCAAGGTCGGGATAGGCGAGGCCGCGCATGGCGCGAATATCGGCGGACGAGAACTGCGGCCATTCGCGCGGCAGGTAAAGCCCGCCGTCGCGCGGCAGTCCGGCCAGCACCGCGTCCGAAAATCCAAGCACGGGCGCATCCCCGCGGGTACTCACATATTGCATCGTCAAGAACCCATTGCTGCCGGCCGCGTCATCCACGGCAAATTGGTTAATTTTCCGAGCCGGCTCAGTCGCATTTTCGCCGCGGCGTTGATATACGTCACCGGCTTTGTGAGAGGGAAGTGCAGTTCATGAGGTTTTATTCGGTCAACCGCCGTGTTGTCGCGGGTCTGGCGCTCACCGGCTTTATGCTTGCCGCCGCAGGCTGCCAATCGAGCGACAATGGCATTTTGAACTTCGGCTTCAGCAAGAAGGACCCGACCGCGCCGCCACCGCCGCAGGACCCCAAGGTGCTTGCCAGCCAGTTGCGCGCCTACTGCCCGAAAGTGACGCTGCGCGACGGCACCGCCTTCTTCAATACCTATGCTAAGGGCGCCGCCGCCAAGACGAAGAAAAAGAAAGTCGATGCCGCGGCGGACGCTGAAGCCGAGGCAGCCGCAGCCGCACAGACCGGACCGAAC
>NZ_RZST01000458.1:0-3762 GCF_003997575.1 Mesorhizobium sp. M1A.F.Ca.IN.022.07.1.1 | reverse complement strand
TCGATGATGATCTGGTTGTTGCGGTTGGCCCGCGCCAGCAAATCCTGCCGCCGCTCGGCGGACAACGGCACCATCGTCGGGCAATGATGGCTGGGCGTGACGAAGACAAAGCCGGAATCGCTGGGAATCGCCGAGGTCACGATGCCCGACTGGTCGACCGGGACCGGCTGGATATCTGCGCCGGCGAGCCGGAAGATCGAGCGGGCATCCGGATAGCCGGGGTCTTCCATTGCCACCTTCGAGCCCTTGGTCATCAACAGCGAGGCGAGCATATAGAGCGCGTTCTGCGCGCCCAGGGTCACGATGATCTCGTCCGGATTGGCGAAGATGCCGCGGCGCGGCAAAAGCCGGGCCTGGATCTGCTCGATGAGCAGCGGATCGTCCCGGTCGACCATGTCGGATGCCCAGTTGCGGATCTCCAGCACCGCGAGCGCCATGCGGTTGCACTCGCGCCATTCCGCGGTCGGAAACAGCGCCGGATCGAACTGGCCGTAGACGAACGGGTAGGAGGACTTGATCCAGTTGTCGTGCTTGGCCGGCGGCGGCATATCGCTGGCGGCGATCTGCCGACGCGCCTTCCAGTCGATCTCATTCTGCTGGTCGGGCGCCTTCTGGTGCGGTTTGGCGGGTGTGGCGAGCACCTCAGGGTTGACGAAGTGGCCGCGCCTCTCGCGCGCCACAAGAAAACCTTGGTCGACCAGCTGCTGGAAGGCAAGCACCACCGTGCCGCGGGCAACGCCAAGTTTTTCCGCCAGAATCCGGCAGGATGGCAGCGGCATCGAAGCGGCGATCTGCCGGTCGAGGATGGCTGCGACGATCGCCTGGCGGATCTGTGCCTGGAGAGTTTGTCCGGATTCGGCCGAAATCCGGAACAGGCCGGACCATATGGCCGTGTCATTGCGCTGTGGCATGGGAGATCATCCTCGGATGGCCAGCTGTTTTCACTTGGCTGGACCAGTCGAGTGTAGGGGTGGCACAAGGGGTTGCGCCAATCAATTTTTCTGATCGCTGGGATTTATGCCAGTGATCCATTGATCACGAAAGGGGCGCGTCCGCCAGGGAAGCGGATGTTGCGGGGCATCATAAAAGCGTGATGCAGTGCGTCACTGCCGCGCTTGAACGAAACGGAAATCCGGCTCAATACAATGTCGCGACGACACGCGCCGGAAACATCGGGCCTGTTAAAATGGTCTAAAAACCCGCCAGGAGCCACCATTGGATCAGTCAGCCTTCGACAAGCAGGTCACCGCCCTGCGTGAGCAGCGCGCGGCAGCCAAGGGCACGATGCGCGAAGCCTTCGCCGCCGATCCCAAGCGCTTCGAGAAATTCTCCGCCACAGATGGCGATCTTCTGCTCGACTGGTCGAAATGCGCGGTCGACGCCGACACGATGGCAATGCTGGAGACGCTCTCCGGCGCCGCCGACCTCGAAGGTCGACGCGCCGCGATGTTCGAAGGCAAGAAGATCAACATCACCGAAAACCGCGCCGTGCTGCACACGGCGCTGCGCAATCTGACCGGCAAGAGTGTCGTGGTCGATGGCCAGGATACAAAGGCCGATGTGATCGCCGTGCTCGACGCGATGGGCGCCTTCGCTGATGCGATTCGCTCCGGCGAGGCGGCCGGCGCCACCGGCAAGAAGATCACCGACATCGTCAATATCGGCATTGGCGGCTCGGATCTTGGCCCGGCGATGGTGACGTTGGCGCTCGCTCCCTACCATGACGGCCCGCGTGCGCATTATGTCTCCAATGTCGACGGCGCCCATATCCACGACACGCTGAAGGGCCTGTCTCCCGAGACGACTTTGTTCATCATCGCCTCCAAGACTTTCACCACTGTCGAGACGATGACCAATGCCGAGACGGCGCGCAGATGGGTGGAAAAGGCGCTGGGCAAGCAAGCGATCGGCAAGCATTTCGCCGCCGTCTCGACCGCGCTCGACCTAGTGGCCAAGTTCGGCATCGCCTCCGACCGCGTCTTCGGTTTCTGGGACTGGGTCGGCGGCCGCTACTCGGTCTGGAGCGCCATCGGCCTGCCGGTGATGATCGCCATCGGCCTGCGCAATTTCCGCGCCTTCCTCGACGGCGCGCATGAGATGGACGAGCATTTCCGCTCGGCACCGCTGCAAAAGAACCTGCCTGTGTTGCTGGGGCTGATCGGCTGGTGGCACCGCGTCGTCTGCAAATACCCGGCCCGCGCCGTCATTCCATACGATCAGCGCCTGTCGCGCCTGCCGGCCTATCTGCAGCAGCTCGATATGGAATCGAACGGCAAGAGCGTGACACTGGACGGCGGCGCGGTGGCTACGCCGACCGGCCCGCTGGTCTGGGGCGAGCCCGGTACCAACGGCCAGCACGCCTTCTTCCAGCTTTTGCACCAGGGCACCGATTTCATCCCGGTCGAGTTTCTTGCCGCAGCCGTCAGCCACGAGCCCGAGCTGAAGACCCACCACGATCTCTTGCTTGCCAATTGCCTGGCGCAGTCCGAGGCCTTCATGAAGGGCCGCACGCTGGAAGAGGCGCGCGCGCAGATGCTGGCCAAGGGCATGAAGCCCGCCGATGTCGACCGCATCGCGCCGCATCGCGTCTTTTCGGGCAACCGTCCGTCGCTCACCATCCTCTACCGGAAGCTTGATCCGCGCACGCTCGGTCGCCTGATCGCGCTCTATGAGCATCGCGTCTTCGTCGAGGGCACGCTGTTCAACATCAATTCGTTCGACCAGTGGGGTGTCGAACTCGGCAAGGAACTGGCGACAGGCCTGCTGCCTGTCGTGGAAGGCAAGGAGACTGCCGCAAAACGCGACGCCTCGACTGCCGGATTGGTGGCTCATATCCACCAATTGCGCGGCGCGGAGTAAAAGGATTGGCGGATATCAAGGGAATTCTGTTCGACAAGGACGGCACGCTTATCGACTTCAACGCTACTTGGCTCGGCATTGCCGATTTCATGGCCATGGACGCCGCCGAAGGCGATCGCTGGAAAGCCGACAGGTTGCTCGCCGCCGCCGGCTTCGATTTCGTCAGCAAGCGCTTCAAGCCCGATTCGATCTTTGCCTCGGGCTCGAACATGGACGTCGTCGAGCTCTGGTTCCCGCGCCTGTCGGAGGAGGACCAGATGCTGGCCGTCGCCCGCTTCAACGAGATCACTTCGGTTCAGGGCTCGTCGATGGCTGTCGCGCTGCCCGGTATCGTCGAATCGCTGCGGGCGCTGCACAAGCGATCCTTCCGGCTGGGCGTCGCCACCAACGATTCCACCAGCGGCGCCGAGAAAACGCTCGCCACGCTCGGTGTTGCGCAGCTCTTCGACGCCGCCTTCGGCTATGATGCGGTCGCGAATCCGAAGCCCGCGCCCGACACGGTCATCGCGTTCTGCGATCTGACGGGACTGAAGCCCGGCGAGATCGCCATGGTCGGCGACAATCGCCACGATCTCGAAATGGCGCGCGCCGGCGGCTGCGGCCTGGCGATCGGCGTGCTTTCCGGCACGGGCACGCGTGACTCGCTGTCGCCGATGGCCGACGTCATCCTGGATTCGGTCGCCGACCTGCCGGATTTTCTCGCCGCGCGGATGAGTGTGCCGGCGGGCTGATCAGGGCTCGCTGGGAAGGAACGCAAATATCCCGCTCGGTTTCGGCGCGCTACCGCCGTTTCCGCCGACATCAGGCACCTGATACTCGCCAAGCAGGCGAAGCCGCCGCCTGGGCAGCCAGGCGCGGCCCGGGTCGCCGACCAGCACCTCGATGCCCGCGGCAAGGCAGCGG
>NZ_RZST01000457.1:0-3810 GCF_003997575.1 Mesorhizobium sp. M1A.F.Ca.IN.022.07.1.1 | reverse complement strand
CCCGCACGCGCAGCGCGAAGAACTCCGAGCCCTTGTCGTCGAAAGCCCAGAGCAGCTTGCGATGGTCAGCCGAATGGTCGAATCCGCCAAGACGGAAATAGGGCTTGCCTTCGGCTTCCGCATCGCCGTCGAGCAGGATCTCCTCAATGCCGCCATCCCGCGGCGTGCGGAAGTAGCGCGGTTGCTCGCCGCCGAGCTTGAACGACGAGCCATAGGCGTAGGGACCGTCCTTCATCGGCACGGTGGAGTCGTCCTCCTTGATGCGCCCCTTCATCTCGGCGAACAATTTGCGGCGCAGCTCGGCCGTGTCGGCCATCAGCGTTGCCTGGTAGGCATTCTCGGCCTCGAGATGAGCGCGGATCGCGCCGTCGAGCAGTGCAGGGTCCCTGAACATCGCCTGCCAGTTGGCGGCCCGCATCCAGGCGTAGTCGTCGGTGCGGGTGATGCCGTGATGAACGTCGAAGATGGGGCGTTTCTCGGGCCGCGGCGGGATGGCGGTCGGGAAGACGGAGGTTCTGGTCATTGCGTCTCGCTGTGGAATTGCCTGAAATCTGCTTGAATGGCGAATGAACGTGTCGCTCAGCAGCGGTTCAAAGGGCGGGGTTCAAGGTGGTCTACACAAAGTAAGTCGAAAGGGGAAAAGATGAAATCCTATGTTCGAGCCGCCGTGGCTTTCGCTGTCGTTTCGGCGGTCCTGGCCTTTTCCGGCCAGTCTCATGCAACCGTGTTCGCGGCCTGGCAAGTGGCTGGCGTGCCGTTCGGCGACACGCTCAACGCGCGCAAGTATCCGTCAAACACATCGCAAAGACAGGCGGCCTTTCCGAATGGCACCGTCTTGCAGATGACCGGCCGTTGCACGGGCGGGATAGATCTGCTCGACATTGCCGGCCAACCGCACTGGAAGCAGCGGCAGGCGATCCGCTACCGCTGGTGCGAGGTCTGGCACGATCCGGCGCAGAACGGTCATTTTGTTACCAGCTGGGTCTACGGCAAGTACATCAAACCCCACTGAGAGGTTCGTCGAGGCGACTTGGCTGTTCGACGCGAGGATGAATGTCCGCGCCATGATCCATAGGATTCTTCGCTCACCGGGCGGCCAAACATTAGTTTAGCCAAGCATAAAGAACCTGTTTTGACGCGACCAGAGGTGTAAAAGCGTGCTTGGCGCCACGTCAGGCTGCACTGGTCCGGCCAGAAAAATCTCGCTAAGTTACACGGCACACGAATTTTTGAAGCTGAATCGGCAATATTTGATGAATATCGCCGAATATAATTCAGTAGGTGAATTGACTTACTTGCAGCACAGGGTCATTAAGATGACGCGACGCGAATCGCAGGGCTTGCCTGCATGAATTTCGCGCGATGCCCGATCCAGAAAAAGGGCGCAGTCTAGAAAACAAACTCTCGTTGGGGCCTGAGCACAATGGATATCGTCGAAACACCTTCAAGGAATGGGGACGCGCTAATCGAGCTGACTGCCGATGTCGTCGCGGCCTATGTCAGCAACAACCCGGTGCCGGTCGGCGAACTGCCGAACCTGATTGCCGACGTCCATGCCGCGCTCGGCCGCATCGGCGGCACGACGGAGCAGCCTTCGGCCGAGAAGCAGAAGCCGGCCGTCAACCCGAAGCGCTCCGTCCATGACGACTACATCGTCTGTCTCGAAGACGGCAAGAAGTTCAAGTCGCTGAAGCGCCACCTTATGACGCATTACAATCTCACCCCGGAAGAATACCGCGAGAAGTGGGGCCTGGACGCCAACTATCCGATGGTTGCTCCCAACTACGCAGCCGCCCGTTCGCAGTTGGCCAAGAAGATGGGCCTCGGCCGCAAGCCCAAGGGTCGCCGGTAGCAGCTTCCGCAGGTCGGCAAAAGCAACGGCGCCCGCGGGGCGCCGCGCCCGCGGGGCGCCGTTTGCTTTTGAGGTATTTCAGGGAAGTTCTTGCTGCGAACGCGTGAACTCGCAGCAGGTGCTGCTTGTTGCCGGGCTTGGGGCAGAGTCAGGCGGTTTGCTTCAAGGCGGCTTCGGCGTCGCGCTTGATGCGCTTGACCATCGAGCGAAGGCCGTTGGCGCGCTGCGGCGACAGATGCTCGTCGAGGCCGAGCTCTTTCAGCGTCACTTCCGCATCGGTGTTCTGGATTTCACTGGCCGGCCGGCCCGAGAACAGCGCCAGCATGATGGCGACAAGGCCGCGCACGATGTGGGCGTCGGAATCGCCGCGAAAGCTGACCACCGGATCGACGCCTTCTCCCTGCTCGGTGGTCAGCCACACCTGGCTGACGCAGCCCGGCACCTTGTTGGCCGGTGTGCGTTCCGCCTCGGGAAACGGAGGCAGCGCCTCGCCGAGCTCGATGACATAGCGGTAGCGGTCCTCCCACTCGTCGAGCAGGGAGAAATCGTCGCGGATCGTTTCGATCGAGGTCGTCATTGCCCGCATATAGTGACCCGGCGCCGCCACGTCACGGAAAAAGAAAGACGCCGCGGGCGTCGAGAGGTCGGGCGGGCCCGCGGCGTTAGAGCATTTCCAGAAAAAGCAATCTTAGTTCTTCGCCGTCAGCATCGCCGGAATGTTGACCTTGGCGGGCAGCACGATGTCCTCGGCGACGCTGCCGGTGGTCTCGCCAGACGTCTGCGCTGCCTTCGCAGCGGGCGCGGCCGTCTTTTCCGACTGCTGGTCATCAAGCATGGCGGCGGCGATCTTGGCTGTCTCCTTGGCGCGCACGGTGATGGTGTGCATGGCCGATTTGCCGGTCTTGCAAACATCCGGCTTGCGCTCGCAGATGCCGGCGATGTCGCCGACCGCCTCGCGCGCCGCAAACAGCGCCTGGATCGGCCCGACTGCCTCGCGGCCATCCTCGTCGGGGCCGACGCTGAGCGGCAGCGCCAAGAGCACCAGCGAAAACCAGAAAGCCATCCTGATCAGAAAGCCCATCTCGATGCCTCGTCGTGATCGGATCATGCATCCATCGGCATGACCTCTTTTTATGGACATGACAATGGCACGAAGGCGCGAAGCGTGGCTTGCGCCGAAGCCGCGAATTTTCTTCAAATTTTAGATGAATTGGAAAGGATTGGTTTTCGCTATTGATCTAACTCAAATCTGATCCACTGTATTAACTTTGAAATAGCCATCTATGCGGCTGTTTCAAAAGAAAAATTCTGGAAAGGGCGAGCATCGGCACTGGGTTTTCAGGAAGCCAGGCGAGCCGCGCTGTGGCTAACGCTCCATTTACCATGGCGGCAGATCGACGGGCTTTGGGGTGTCGGCGTCCCGATATTTGCCGCGGGCAGGGCGCTCGCCTTCTCCGCCTTATCCATTCC
Organism: Mesorhizobium sp. M1A.F.Ca.IN.022.07.1.1; assembly: GCF_003997575.1. NCBI lineage: Bacteria > Pseudomonadati > Pseudomonadota > Alphaproteobacteria > Hyphomicrobiales > Phyllobacteriaceae > Mesorhizobium > Mesorhizobium sp. M1A.F.Ca.IN.022.07.1.1. The sequence goes on along the minus strand of NZ_RZST01000457.1, from coordinate 488 downwards.
TTAAACGCTGGATGCGACTTTCAATCCAATCAAGAGTCACCTGCAGAAGCAGGGCAATTCACGACCGGGTCCGAGTGCGTTGAGTTCGATTACGGCCAGATACGTTCCTCTGCCTGGCGCGGTTGCCGCCGGCTGCGAACGCATGGTTCATCCGACCGTCACGGACGAGGCTGAGCGCCAGCGCCAGCGCCGCTTCATCGGCGTCATGCTCGCCACTCCCTTCCTCGCCGCGGGTGCGGCGGTGACGCTGGTCACCTCAAGTCTGGGCGCCGCCGTTACCGTGGCTGCGATCTTCGGCGCTTTCGGTCTGTGCTGGTTCGCAGCGCTTCTGGTTGCCGCCACCGGACGCATGACGCTCGCCGGCCGTGCCTCGGTGGCGACGGGCGGCCTCGCGCTTGCTGGCGCAATTGCCGCGGCGGGTGGTCTGGCGTCGCCAGTCGCGCTGCTTGCCGTGGCTTTGCCGGTCGAGTCTTGGTGGATCGCCGGGT
>NZ_RZST01000456.1:0-3825 GCF_003997575.1 Mesorhizobium sp. M1A.F.Ca.IN.022.07.1.1 | reverse complement strand
CATCGCCGCTTCGCAGGACGACGACTGAACGATTCTGACCCGAATCAGAGCCGCGAAATCAGGTAGCGCAGCGCGGACCGGCTCGGCATGAAGAAGTAGCCGCCGCCTTTCGTGGTGACGAATTGCGGCATGTCCCTGAGCACCGTCACCTTTTCCCAGGACGGAATCGAGAACCGGCCGCCGCCGTCGCGCGCGCCGATCGTCGGATCCTTTTCGCCGACAAGGCCTTGGAACAAGCTCGACGAGACCCAGGTCTGCTGAATGAACTCGTATTGGCGTTCGATGTCGGCGTTGAGGCACATGAAGAGAAGCCCCTTCTCGACCTTCCCGCTGCGGTCCTTCTTCTCATAGGTGCGGCCGACGCGCAGGATGCGGTGGCGCTTGCCGATCCTGATCTGCGTCTCGCGATCCTCGCCAAGCGAGTCGCGCGGATTGGAACGGCGTATGTGCGAGCCGAGCGGACAGCGATGCCCCTGCGGGTCCTCGGCGCCGAGCGCGAAGTCGTTGTCGACGCCACGACCCGGGCGGCCATCGGGGTTGCGCACCAGCGAACTGCCGTCCTGCCAGCGGCCGAGCATCTTGGCCGCGACCCAGCGCGGCGTGATGGCGTTGTCGCCGGTCTCGCGCGCAGCTCGCGCGGCGGCATGCTTGCAATAGTCATCGAATAACTCGACATGCTGCTCGAACTGGCGCACGACCAGGAACGAGCCGTTGCGGCCGAAATCGCGCGGCGGCGGGGGCTGACCGGGGATCTGCCGGTTGCGCCGCACCTGAGACAGGATGCCGGTCCGATCCTGTGCTGCCCGGACGGAGGGCGAGGCTGGATAGAACCCATGCTCGTCGCGATAGCCGAACAGGAACTCGCCCGGCGCGACCAGGTGCATCGGCGCGGCACCCTTGCTGGCGCGCGACGTACCCCTGACGATCGGCTGCGAGACGCCGTCGGCAAAGCCGAAATGCTCGTAGGCGCGGGCGCGCTCCGGCTTGCCGTCGTTGCCGGCATGTTGCGTTGTCCCACCGTCCTTCTTTGGCTCGCGGTTCACGACAAGCGGCAATTCGGCAACGATCTTCATCCCCGCGCCTGTCGTCTTTCGCTTCGCGGCCGCAACCTCCCCCTTCAGTACCGCCGGCTCCGCGGCGTAGCAGATGACGACTGCGTCGACCGGCGCCGTGGCCGAACCCCACTGCCATTTGTCAGGCGCATCCGGGCCGGTGTCGTCGAGGATGCGGCTGCGCTCTGGATTGCCCATGCCGTGGCGAAAGGCAGCTGGGAATGTGTCCAGCGGATCGTCGTCGACGCCGCCCTTCAGCCCAAGACGGCGCAAACCGTCGGGACCGAAGGCCACCGTCATGGCGCGTCCGGCCGGCACGCCGTCGCCGAAACTGGTCTTGTCGATGACGAAGTCCAGCCACGCTCTGCGTTGCATGGCCGGCAGTTCTTCCGGCACCCGGATCGCCAGCATATGCGCGTGGCCAAGCGCGCCGAACGGGCCGAAGAAAATGGATTGGATCTCGCCGGCTTCCAGTTCTTCCACGGGCAAAGGCGCCGGTTCACGGCCGACGGTTGCAGCCGGCCTTGCCAGCGGCCGCTGCAGCGAGCCGAACAGGCTCACCCAGTTGCGGGCCTCGCTGCCGGTGGCGGAAGCAATGCCGCGCCGGATCTTCGAGTTGATACGGATGCGCGCGGTGTTGAGATGCGGATAGGCAGAGTACCAGAACAGCGTCGGCACCTGCTGACGCCGCGCCCAGCGCTTGAAGCGGTCCCCGTCGCGCGCGCCGTCGAGGAAGAGCCAACGCGTGCGCGGGTAGCCTTCCGTGTTGCTCCATACGCCGGTCAGGCCCTCTGAGGCCTTGGCGATGAAGTCCTCGAGATAGCTTTCCCAGCTGCCGCCATAGTTGGAGAAGAACATCAGCTTGTCGGTGCCCGGCAGCAGCACCCAGCGGGCGAAGTGAATGGTGTTTATGGTGGCGAGGAACCCCGGCTTGAACACCTTCTGCGCCGATATCGAGATCAGGTAGAAGGAAAGCCTCAGCGCCAGCCGCCGCAAGGTGCCGGCCTTCATCGTCGATATCGCGGTGAGATGGTTTTGCGCGCAGTGGTCCTCATTGGCGAGTATGCTGTCCAGCGCGCCGAGATCGATCGGCGTGTTCTGCGGCCGGTCCTTGTCCTCGAGGCGCCGCAGGCTGAGGAAGCACAAGCCGATGAACAGCAGGGCTATCGCGAGCAGCCCCAGCACCGCCAGCAGAAGCGCGGTGCCGGCAATTGCGACGTTGGTGAAGGTGACACCGTGCGGATTGCCGAACACGAGCACATAGGTCATGCGCCAGCAGGCAAGGATGACGATCGCGACGGTGGCGAGCACGGCCGGCGCAAGCAGTGTCGTCGTCAAGGCCCGCCACCAGCGGCCCGGGGGCCGCTCCAGCAGGCTCTCAGCCGGCTCGAAGGCCCAGCCGAATTGCCCTAGCGACTGGGCATGCCGGCGCGCCTCGGTGAGCACAGCAAGGGCGTTGCCTGTACCCGCGCGCGGCTTTTCGACGATCTCGCGCACGCTGTCGGCGAGCTCTGCCTCGGCAAGGATGCGGCGCACCGAATGGCCAGGCGTTCCGGAAAAAACCAGCCCTGCCGTGCTGCCGAAGGACGGCGAGATCTCGATGTGATGCTTCTTCAGGAAGTCCTGCAGCGAAGCGTCGTCGGGCAGACCGCACACGGCCCTTAAGATCGGCCGCAGCCGGTGGCCTATGGCCTGCGTGATGGCACCGATGACATCGTCGGTGCTGCCGTCGCCGGAGATTTCGAGGACAACTGCGCCCGTCTCGAGGTCCGATTTCTCGTCCCTGCCGGTGGCGGCGACAGCCAGGCTGGCGAAGTGGACCGTGCCGACATTGTCGAGCGCATTGCCCACCTCGTCGATCGCCGGGTTGCCAAGTGCGCCGACCTTGTCGCGCACGGCATCCAGCGGCACCGCACGCCTGATCGGGCAAACCACGGTGACCATCGACTGGTCGACTGTGCGGCAAAGCGGCGAGCGCTCGAAATCGACCTTGAGGCTGGCCGGATAGGCGCCGACATTGACCATCTTGCCGGCTCTGCCGCGCGCGCGGCGGAGCTTGGGCTTGCTGAACAGGGCGCGAACGCATTCGCCGATCTGAATGCGGGCGATCTCGGCCCCGATGCACAGATGAATGCCGTGGCCGAACACCATGTAATCGCGATAAGGCCGCGAGGTGTCGAATTCGTTTGGCCTTTGCACGATTTCCGGATCGAACATGGCGGAAAGCGTCGCCGGCATGACGACCGTTCCGGCCTTCACAAGGCGCTCTCGCCGCGTGCCTTGGCCGATGACCGCGTCACGGGCGGTGTAGCGCCACGGACCGACCCAGATCGGCTTGAAGCGCATGGCTTCCAGGATCGCCCGATCGAGTTTGCCGGTACCGCCCGCTGCAATGGCTGCGTCGACAGCCTGCCTTGCATCTGACCGCGACAGGATGACGTCCAGGCAATTGCCGCCGGCAAGCACATTGGTCGGAACGAAGCCGGCAATCATGCCGAGCATGATCGAATGGATGTCGGGCTGCGATAGGCGCCCTTGATCCATGAGCGCGACGAGGCGCGCCAGCGGCCGTTCGTCCTTCCCTCCCCTGTCCCTGATCGCGGCAATCGAGCGGTCGATGACCTTGATCAGACGATCGCCGCCGACGATCGCGAGCTGACGTGTCGTTGGGCTCGCTGTCGGATCGGAAAAGAACAGCGCGCTGAGCGCGATCGACCAGTCGGCGAATTCGGTTTCATCGTCGATCTCGAGGCCGAAATAGTCGCGACAGATG
>NZ_RZST01000455.1:0-3827 GCF_003997575.1 Mesorhizobium sp. M1A.F.Ca.IN.022.07.1.1 | reverse complement strand
CCACTTCGCATAATTTGTCGACGATGGCCTTCGGCGTCGGCAGGTCCGGATTGCCCATGCCAAGGTCGATGATGTCGGCACCGCGCGAGCGGGCGCTGGCCTTCAGCCGATTCACCTGCTCGAACACGTAAGGCGGAAGCCGGCGGACCTTGTGAAATTCTTCCATTGGAGTTCCAGACGATCAAAGGGGGCGCTTTTCGGCGCGCGATATAGACCTAATTGCAGTTAGGGTCGAGGGCAGGATCGCATTTGCCTTCGATCTGCTTCAGCGCGTCGTCGCCATGCGTCCTGGCGAGCGTGTTCAGCGCCGCCGTATTGGCGGCTGGCTTCGCGCGGCCGCCCTTGGCAAGCTGCGCCTGCTGCTCGGCCTTGAGCTGGGCAAGCTTGGCCGCAGTCTCTTCCTTCGTCAGCTGCTTGGCGGCTACCGGCGGCGGAATGTTGAGGTTCGGATAGGAGCCGGTGTCCTTCGGCCCCTCGGTCACCGCGGTCGGCCTCGCATTGCTGGTGTTGCTGCTGGTCTCGCAGCCGCCCGCAAGCAACGGCGTGCATAGCACCGCGGCTGCGGCGGCGATGCGGCAAATCGAACCGGCGCCGAGAAAATAAGTCCCGCCAACATTAATCGTCATATTGTTTTCCTGGCAGCCGGGTTAGAGCGTGTTGGACCCGGTCAGATGTCCCATGGTAATATGTCAAGAAAACGCTCCGGGAGGAACCCCGCAAACCATGTCCAAAGCGCCCGATTCGGACAAAGCGGAAAATGGCGGACCTTCGACCGTCGAGCAATATCTGGTGAAAGATCCCGAACGCTTCGCGTTGAACATGGCGCGCATGATCGAGCAGGCCGGCAAGGCGGCCTCCGCCTGGGCCGAGCCGCGCGAAAAGGGTGAGGTGCGCGACCACGTCGCCGAACCCGTGGTCGACATGGTCAAGACCTTCTCCAAGCTCTCGGAGTACTGGCTGGCCGACCCGCAGCGCGCGCTTGAAGCCCAGACGCGGCTGTTCGCCGGCTACATGACGGTCTGGGCGAACGCCATCCAGAAGGTCAGCCCCAGCTCCAACGCCGAAGCCCCCGAGGACGCGGTCAAGCCCGAGCGCGGCGACAAGCGCTTCCAGGATCCGGAATGGGGCCGCAATGCCTTCTTCGACTTCCTGAAACAGGCCTATCTCGTGACCTCGCGCTGGGCCTCCGATCTCGTCGATCATGCCGAGGGCCTCGACGAGCACACCCGCCACAAGGCGAGCTTCTACGTCAAGCAGGTTTCCAACGCCATCGCGCCGTCGAATTTCATTCTGACCAATCCCGAGCTGTTCCGCGAGACCGTCGCCTCCAACGGCGAGAATTTGGTGCGCGGCATGAAGATGCTGGCCGAGGACATCGCCGCCGGCAGGGGCGACCTGAAGCTGCGCCAGGCGGACTACGCGCCGTTCGAGATCGGCAAGAACATCGCCACGACACCCGGCAAGGTCATCGGCCGCAGCGATGTCGCCGAGATCATCCAATACGATCCGACGACGGAGACGGTGCTGAAGCGCCCCCTGCTCATTTGCCCGCCGTGGATCAATAAATACTATATCCTCGACCTCAACCCGCAGAAATCCTTCATCCGCTGGGCCATCGAGCAGGGCCACACGGTCTTCGTCATCTCCTGGATCAACCCGGACGAGCGCCACGGCGCCAAAGGCTGGGAGGCCTATATCCGCGAGGGCCTGCAATATGGCCTCGACATGGTCGAGAAGGCGACCGGCGAGAAGGAGGTCAACGCCATCGGCTATTGCGTCGGCGGCACTCTATTGGCCGCGGCGCTCGCGCTGCTGGCGCAGGAAGGCGACCACCGCATCAGGTCGGCGACCTTCTTCACCACTCAGGTCGACTTCACCTATGCCGGCGATCTCAAGGTCTTCGTCGACGAGGACCAGGTTGCCGCGGTGGAGCGCTCGATGAGCGAAAAGGGCTATCTCGACGGCACCAAGATGGCGACCGCCTTCAACATGCTGCGCTCGGGCGACCTGATCTGGCCCTATGTCATCAACAACTATATGCGCGGCAAGGATCCCCTGCCCTTCGACCTGCTCTACTGGAATGCCGATTCGACCCGCATGGCGGCGGCCAACCATTCCTTCTATCTGCGCAATTGCTATCTCGAGAACAATCTCTCCCGCGGCACGATGGAGCTTGCCGGCCGCACCGTCTCGCTGGCCGACATCACGATCCCCGTCTACAACCTCGCCACGAAGGAAGACCACATCGCGCCGGCGCTCTCGGTGTTCCTCGGCTCGCGCTATTTCGGTGGCGACGTCGAATATGTCATCGCGGGCTCCGGCCACATCGCCGGCGTCGTCAATCCGCCGGCGGCGCACAAGTACCAGTACTGGACCGGCGGCAAGCCGGTGGGGGATTTCAGCACCTGGTTCGCCGGCGCGCACGAGCATGCCGGCTCATGGTGGACGCACTGGCAGCACTGGATCGAAAGCCAGGACAACATCCATGTGCCCGCCCGCAAACCGGGCAAGCGTATGAAAACCTTGGGGGACGCGCCGGGCACCTATGTCAAGGTGCGTGTGTAACCGGCTGTAATGTCTGGTGAGTTGACGGGCCGCCCAAACAGGGCGAAATGGTGCTGTTAATCGTTTTCGTAGCCTCAGCTCGCCTGCAGACAAACAATAAATCCGAGGCTTTGCAGATCGATACAGATCCCGTTTCCGGTTCGGGAACAGGAGGTCGCCGCCAGAGGCACTGGAGTGCTGCGGCGACGATGTACGGACCGGATGCCAAGGGGGAATTTTATTTTGAAATCAGCAGGTTGGCGCCTCGCACGAAGGGAAAGCCGCAGCATCGTGGCAGCGCTCTTATCCGTGCTTCTGGCCTCCTGCACCTCGACCGGCGACCCGACGATGTCGGTCGTCACGCCCGCCTACAATTCAACCGCCACCGAGATGAGCGCGGCTTCCAGCGCCCAGTCCGAGGCGTCGGCCGATTCGACCTCGCAGGCGGCGTCGACCTCCCCGGCATCCCCAGAGGCGGCATCGACCGTGATGGGCGAAGACGACACACCGTTGCCGGAAAAAGTTGCCTATGTGCCGGAAACCCGGCCCGGAGCAGCCTTCCCCGCGGTAGCGGTTCCTGCTGACGCCGGCTCGATCGCCGGCAACACGCCGCAACCGCTGGTACATCCGCCGCAGACGGCAGAGGAGACGAAAGCGGCCACCGACAAAGTCGCTGCCGGCGATGCCGCCGCGGTCGCATCGCAAGCGCAGGCGACCGTGCAGGCGATGAGCAAAGGCGTCTACGTGACAGCGGGCGAGCCCCAGCAGCAGCCGATCGACGCGCCGAAGAAGGGGCTGTTTGCTTCTCTGTTCAGCACCACGCCGGCCTCGGCCGCGCCTGCCCCGCTGATCAACACGCGCTCCAGCGACCAGCCCGCCGCCCAGGCCAAGACCACGTCGCCGGCGACAAAGCCGATCGTCACCCTCGCCTCCGCGACCCCGGGCGACAAGCCGGTGCAACTGGCTTCCCTCGGTGACGACAGCAGCAACCACATCACCGGCGCCGATGCCTTGCCCGGCGTGCGCCAGACGGCGCTGTTCGAGATCAAGCGCAAGTCCGGCATCGACGACGAGAGCGACGTCGATCTCAACGAGGACGAAGGCGGCGGCTCCTACCAGGTGGCGTCGGCCGCCGGTATGGCAAGGCTCGCGCCCAACGGCCTCTTGAGACAGAACGAAAGTGTCGACGTCGCCTGCCTGAAGCCTTCGCTGGTGCGCGTGCTGAAGACGATCGAGGGTCATTTCGGCCGCAAGATGATCGTCACCTCCGGCTATCGCGACCC
>NZ_RZST01000454.1:0-3829 GCF_003997575.1 Mesorhizobium sp. M1A.F.Ca.IN.022.07.1.1 | reverse complement strand
GGATAGACCGCGTTGGAGATCTCGATCCATTCCGGCGTCTGCGGCACCGGGAAGGCGTTCTTGGCGGCTTCCTGGAATGCCTGCAGCACTTCGGTTTTGTAAGGATCGGACTTGGCCTGCTCGAGGTCCCATTCCCACACCTTGGTGCGGGTGGGCAGCGGGCCGGCCGCGGCTTCCAGCTTCTGACTGTCCTCGTTGGTCAGCCACCAGACGAGCGAGGCGGCGGCCTCCTTGTTGGCGCAGTTTTCGGTCACCGAGAAGCCATGCGCGCCGGACCAGCCCGAGCGCTTGCCGGACAAGCCTTTCGGCTGCACCTTGACGCCGACATTGCCGGCGACCTTGGACGACTTCGGGTCGTTGAAGAAGCCGGCCCAGCCCGGCCAGTCGAGATTGAGCGCCACCGTGCCGGACGCGAACCCCTGGCCGAGATCATCCCACAAATAGTTGGTCGTGCCGGCGGGCACAGCCTTGGCCTTGTAGAGCTTGACGAACCAGTCGAGTGCCTTGACGCCGGCCTCGGAGTTGAAGGCAGGCTTGCCGTCCTTGTCGAGATATTCGCCGCCGTCGGCGATCAGCATCTCGTAAAAGCGGCCGTTGATCGCCTCTTCCTTGCCGGCATATTGCGTGCCGTAGAAGTCGGGCGGGCTGGCGAAGAATTCCGCCTGCTGGGCCATCTCGTCGAAGGTGTCCGGCGGGGCGAGCTCCTCGCCGTATTTCTCCTTGTAGGCCTTCTTCTTGGCTTCGTCCTGGTAGAGGCTCTTCTGGTAGTAGAGCGCCGAGACGTCGAACTGCGCGCGCGGCAGCATCACCAGCTTGCCGTCGAGCGTGCCGGCGGCGATGTTGGCCGGGACGAAAGCGTCGATCTCCTCCTTCGGCAGCAGCTTGGCGAGGTCGGTGTAGATGCCCGGATATTGCGGCGCGAACGAGGTGTGGTTGGAGCCGACGCACCAGGTGATCGAGTTGGAGGCGATGTCCGACTTGATCTCCTTGTCGAGATCGAAGTGGTTCTTCTTGGATACGACGTTGACCTTGGCGCCAGTCGCTTTCTCCCACTCGCCGATGCGCGCGTAGAGTTTTTCGTATTGCTGGCCGCCGATCAGCTTGGCGTCGATCGTGACGCCGGTGAACTTGCCCGGCAGGTCGGCCGCAAAGACCGCACCCGATGCCATGAGCAATGCGCCGGCGGCGACGCCGGAAAGCAGTCTGTTCATGAATATCCTCCCTGGAACGGCCGCAGGCCGTCGTGGCTGAAGCTCCATGCTTCATTCATATGCAAACAAATTATTCATAAGTCGTCAAGTCGAAACTTCTTCCCTATGAAGGCTGTCTTGCGTATATGAAGATCAGAATTCACCAGAGGGCATCGGGTGCAGGACGACGAGGAAGACCGCTATCGCGCGCCGGCACTGGACAAAGGGCTGGACATTCTGGAACTGCTCGCCAGCGTCGATGGCGGCCTGACCCAGGCCGAGATCGCCAAGCGGCTCGACCGCAGCCCGAACGAATTTTACCGGATGCTCGACCGTCTGGTGAAACGCGGCTACGTCACCCGGCCAGACGGCGACCGCTATTCGCTGACTCTGAAGCTCTTCGGGCTTGGCCAGCTGCATGCACCGGTGCGCAGGCTGGTCTCCTACGCCACCTCGATCATGCGCGAGCTGGCCGAGACCTCCTGGCAGGCAAACCAGCTCGTCGTGTTCGACCGCGGCAGCGCCGTGGTCATTGCCCAGCAGGAAGCGCCGCGATACTGGGGCATCTCAATCCGCGTCGGCTCGCATATCAGCCTGTTCGACACCGGCTCGGGACATGTGCTGCTGGCCTTCCGCTCGCCGGAAGAGCGCGAGATGATGATCGCCGAGCATTTGCGCAGCAACGAGGAGATGAAGTTGTCGCCCGACTTCTTCGCCCGCCTCGACCAGGTGCGCGATCGTGGCTACGAGATGATGGCTTCGTTGCAGACGGCCGGCGTCTACAATCTGTCGGCGCCGGTGCTCGGTTCCGACGGGCACGGCATCGCCGCGCTCACCATACCCTATATCACTCTGGTCAACGCGCCGGCAGCGCCCGATATCACCAGGACCATCACGCTGCTCCAGGCAGCAGCGGCCCGCCTGTCGCAACTCGCCGGGTCGGATGTCAGGTCAAAGGAATAATTCTTATTTGAATGGCGAATTCTCAGGTGAGATGATCGAGTCCATGTCTGAAGCATGTCGTTTGCGCAAAAGCCGCTGCGCAATTCGGGCCACGTGGATAGCGCGACAAGGGAGGAAGCCATGATCGTCGATACCCACCTGCATCTCATCGACAGGGCGGCGCTACGCTATCCCTGGCTGTCCGGCGTGCCGGCCCTCGACCGCGATTTTTCCCACGACGAATACGCCACCGAGGCGCGCCGCGCGGGCATAGAATTGGCGCTCCATATGGAGGTCGACGTCCACCCGGCAGATATCGCGGCTGAGACAGCCCTTGTCGAAGGACTGTCGAAGAAGCCGGGCAGCCTGGTGCGGGGCGCGATCGTGTCGTGCCGGCCGGAAGAACCTGGCTTCGCCGCCTGGCTGGACAAGGTGAAGGCCGATCCATTTGTCAAAGGATTCCGCCGCGTGCTGCATGTCGTGCCCGACGACGTCTCCGAGGGCGCCCTGTTCCGCGAGAACGTCGGGCGCATCGCCGGCAGCGGGCTGACCTTCGATCTTTGCGTCCTGCCGCGACAGATGAGCCAAGCGATCGCGCTGGTCGATCTGGCGCCTGACGTGCAATTCGTTCTCGATCATTGCGGCGTGCCCGACATCCAGGGCAAGGCCGAGCATCCCTGGCGCGAGCAGATCGCCGAGATCGCCCGGCGCCCCAATGTCGTCGGCAAGATCTCCGGCGTCGTCGCCTATGCCGATCCGGCGAGCTGGACCGTCGAGACCCTGCGGCCTTATGTCGAGCACACGATCGGCAGCTTCGGCTGGGATCGCGTCGTGTGGGGCAGCGACTGGCCGGTCTGCACGCTCGGTGGCGGGCTGCTCGGCTGGGTAGCGGCGACGCACGCGCTCCTTGCCGGGGCGAGCGAAACCGAGCGCGCGAAACTGCTCTCCGGCAACGCGAAGAAGCTCTGGCGGCTGTGAGCCGCAAGGCCGATGCCCGACTGTATTAGCGGGGCGCCGCGAAGCTCTGCCGGAACAGGCGATTGATGTCGGCGACGACGCGGGGGGCGTCCTGCCGGCCGGCAAGACCCTCATTGAGGCGATCGGACGCCGCCTGCTGAAACGCCATGTAGCCGTCGTGGCGCGGGCGCACCCAGGCGCCTTCCAGCGTCGCCCGCGTGCCGCGGTAGAAGTCGCCCGTCGCGACATTCACGGCTTCGTCCTCCCAGGCGGCGGCATGGCCGGGCTGGCCGCCGGCGGCGGCATAGAGGCCGCGCTGCACGTCGCCGCTGGCGATCCAGTAGGCGAAGTCGATCGCTTCCTCGCCGGCAGCGGAAAAGGCGGAGACGGCGATGCCGGTGCCGCCGAGCGCGGAGCCGACCGGGCCGTTGCCGCCCACAGTCGGCATGTCGCAAAAGAAGAGCCGGTTCGGCCGGAAGCCTGCAGTGGCATAGGGCACGTAGCCATAGATCAGCGGCGCGCAGGCGATGCGCGAGCCGGCCTCGGCCATCTTTTCGAACACCGCAATCGGATCCATCGTCAGGCACTCGGGATCGAGGAGTGCCGCGATCTCACGCAGCATTTCGAAGACGGTCTCGCCGGTATCGGGATCGATCAGATCGCTCGGGCTTTCGACTGCACATGGCCGGCCGAGATCGGCGGCAAGCGTGAAGAAGCACATCAGCGAGTGCGGCGGCCTG
>NZ_RZST01000453.1:0-3832 GCF_003997575.1 Mesorhizobium sp. M1A.F.Ca.IN.022.07.1.1 | reverse complement strand
CCGAGGACAGGCTGCGCATTTCCGCCGCTGACATCCATGCGCTGCGCACCGTGGCGCGTCGCACCTGGCATTATTTCGAGACCTTCGTGACGGCCGAGCATCACCATCTGCCGCCCGACAATTTCCAGGAAAGCCCGGCCCCGGTGGTGGCGCCGCGTACCTCGCCGACCAACATCGGCGTCTACCTGCTCTCGGTGGTGTCGGCGCGCGACTTCGGCTGGATCAGCCTGTCGGATGCCATCACCCGCATCGACGCCACGATGACGACCATCGAGAACATGCCGCGCGATCGCGGGCATCTCTACAATTGGTACGACACGACGACGCTGAAGCCGCTTTATCCGCTCTATATCTCGGCGGTCGACAGCGGCAATCTCGCCGGCCATCTGGTCGCCGTGGCCGCGGCCTGCGCCGAATGGGCCGAGGCGCCTTCCGTCCACCTGCAGGGCGATTTCGAGGGCATCCTCGACACCGTCACCATCCTCGACGAGAGCCTGGAGGAACTGCCCGACGACCGCCGCCAGCTGCGGCCGCTGCGCCAGCGTCTTGCCGACCGCCTCGACGGCATGCGCCGGGCAGTGATGACCATCAAGGCGCAGCCCGAGATGGCCTCGATCCGCACGATCAATCTCGCGGTGCTGGCCGGCGAGATCCGCAAGCTCGCCACGGCCATCCACGTCGAGGCGGCGTCGCCCAAGAGCGACGTCATCGCCGACTGGGCGGCCAGGCTGGAGGCGACCTGCGAGGCGCATGTGCACGATTCGCACAATGACGAAAGCGCGGTCTCGGCGCTCCGCACCAAGCTGCTCGCGCTGCGCGGGCGCTGCCGCCGCTACGCCTTCGAGATGGATTTCTCCTTCCTGATGCGGCAGGAGCGCAAGCTCCTGTCGATCGGCTATCGCGTCGAGGAGCACCAGCTCGACGAGAGCTGCTACGACTTGCTCGCCTCCGAGGCGCGGCTGACCAGCCTGTTCGGCATCGCCAAGGGCGACTTGCCGACCGAGCACTGGTTCCGGCTCGGCAGGCCGATTGTCGAGATCGGTTTCAAGGGCGCGCTGATGTCCTGGTCGGGCTCGATGTTCGAGTACCTGATGCCGCCGCTGGTGATGAAGGAGCCGCAGGGCTCGATCCTCAACCAGACCAGCAAGCTCATCATCAAGCGCCAGATCCAGTATGCGCGCTCGAAGAACGTGCCCTGGGGCATCTCGGAAGCGGCCTACAATGCCCGCGACCGCGAGCTCACCTACCAGTACACCAACTTCGGCGTGCCCGGCCTCGGCCTGAAGCGTGGTCTCGGCCAGAACACCGTGATCGCGCCTTACGCCACCATCCTGGCGGCGCAGTTCAATCCGCGTGAGGCGGTGCAGAACCTGATGCGGCTGCGCGCGATCGGCGCGCTCGGCCGGCACGGCTTTTACGATGCGGTCGACTTCACGCCGCAGCGCGTGCCGGAAGGCACCGACCATGCCGTCGTCCAGAACTACATGGCCCACCATTCCGGCATGTCGATCGCCGCCGTGGCGGACGCCATCTTCGAGGGTCGGCTGCGCGAACGCTTCCACAGCGATCCGGTGATTGAGTCGGCCGAACTCCTCTTGCAGGAGAAGGCGCCGCGCGACATCCCGACCGCCACCGTCAGGACCGAGGCCGACGAGCGCTCCAAGGACGAGACCGAGACCGAGAGCCCGGACAGCCGCATCATCCTTGACCCGATCAAGGCGCTGCGCGCGACCAACGTCATGTCGAATGGCCGTTACTCGGTCATGGTCACCGCCACCGGCTCCGGCTACAGCCGCTTCGGCGAGCTTGCCATCACCCGTTGGCAGCCGGACCCGAGCGAAGACCGTCTCGGCTCCTATATCTTCTTGCGCGACACCGCGACCGGCGACTGGTGGTCGGCCACCGCCGAGCCGAAGCGCGCCGAGGGCGAGCGCGTGCAGACGCTGTTTGCCGACGACAAGGCGAGCTTTACCAAATCGATCGGCTCGCTGCGTTCGGAGGTCGAGTGCATCGTCATCTCCGAAGGGAACGGCGAAGGCCGGCGCGTCACGCTTTACAATGACGGCCCCACCGACCGGCACATCGAGGTGACGTCCTTTGCCGAGCTGGTGCTGGGCAACGAAGCCTCCGACAACGCCCATCCGGCGTTCTCGAAGATGTTCGTCGAGACCGAGATCTCCGCTAACAACGGCGCGATCTTCGCCACCAGGCGCAAGCGCGAAAAGAACGAGCCCGACCTCACCATGGTGCATTTCGTCACCGATCCGTCGGGTCCCTCGCGCGACGCCGAGGCCGAAACCGATCGCCGCGCCTTCATCGGCCGCGGCCGCACCATCGCCGACGCTGCCGCCTTCGACCCCGGCGCCCGGCTCTCCGGCAGCCACGGCTTCACGCTCGACCCGGTGGCGGCACTTCGCCGCCAGGTGCGCGTGCCGGCCAACAAGAAGATCTCGCTGACCTTCTGGACCGTCGTCGGCGCCAACCGCGGCGAGCTCGACGAGGCGATCGGCCGCCTCGACCATCAGGAGAGCTTCGCCCGCCAGGCGATGCTCGCCTGGACGCGCAGCCAGGTGCAGACGCGCCATCTCGGCCTCAGCCTGACCGATGCCGCCAATGTGCAGAAGCTGGCGCGTTACCTGATCTATCCCGATCCGTTCCTGCGTCTGCCCGCCGACTCCATCGCCTCGGGCCTCGGCCGCCAATCGAGCCTCTGGCCGACCAGCATCTCCGGCGATTTCCCGATCTTCCTGGTGCGCATCGGCGACGTCGCCGATCTCGAGATCGTCGCCCAGGCGCTGCGCTTCCAGGAATACATGCGCGCCCGCGGCATGATGATCGACTTCGTCGTCGTCAACGAGCAGGCATCCTCCTACGTGCAGGACCTGCAGCGCGCAGTGGAGACGCTGTGCGAGAACAGCCGCCTGCGTGGTCGCGAGCTTGGCCCGCGTCAGCACATCTTCGCCGTGCGCCGCGACCTGATGGACGAGCCGACCTACAAGACCCTACTGTCGGTCGCGCGTGTTGCGCTCCACACCCGCAACGGCACCATCTTCGACCAGCTCGAGCGGGCCGAAACGGCGGCATTGCAGGCTCGCGATGCTTTGCAGCAGGCGGAAGGCGTTCCGGCCCGCCAGCCGTCGCCGCCTTTGCCTGAGCCGACGCGGGCAAGCGAGGGGGGAGCCGATATTGCCGCCGACGGCACCGGCCTCAGCCTCTGGAACGGCTTTGGCGGCTTCGACGGCGACGGCCGCCACTACGTGACGCGGCTGACCGGCCGTCGTGTGACGCCGCAGCCCTGGATCAACGTCATCTCCAACGCTTCCTTCGGCTTCCACGTCTCTGCCGAGGGCGCCGGCTTCACCTGGAGCCGCAACAGCCGCGACTACCAGTTGACGCCGTGGTCGAACGACCCGGTGTCGAACCGGCCGGGCGAGGGCTTCTATATCTACGACCAGTTGAGCGGCAAGGCGTTCTCGCCGATGGCCGCGGTGGTGCGCGATCCCTCGATGACCTACGAGACCTGGCACGGGCAGGGGTTCTCGACCTTCCGCTCGAAGCGCGGGCCGCTGTCGATGGATCTGACGCAGGTCGTCGACCCGGTGGATCCGGTGAAGATCACGCGGCTGCGCATCCAGAATGCCGGCCCCGCGCCGGCAAGGCTGCGCGTCTATGCCTATGCCGAGTGGGTGCTCGGCGGCCATCGCTCGCGCACGGCGGCAACCATTGTGCCGACCAGGGACGCCGCGACGGGCGCCATGCTGGCGCAGAACCCCTACGGGCTCGACTTCGGCGAGCGGGTGGCTTTCCTCGCCGCGACGGCGCCTGTTCATTC
>NZ_RZST01000452.1:0-3836 GCF_003997575.1 Mesorhizobium sp. M1A.F.Ca.IN.022.07.1.1 | reverse complement strand
TCGCCGCATAGACGAAGAACAGCCAGCCGCCCTCGATAGCCGCCTCGCTTACGCCGGCGCCGGTCAGCTCCTGCAGATAGGCCGGCAGCACCGGCATGATGATGCCGAAGCCGATGACGTCGAGCAGCAGCGTCGTGAAAACGAGCGCAAGGCCCCGCTTGGCGGTCTTGGGGTCGATCATGGTGACAAGCTCCTCGGCCGCCTTGGGCGGGAGGCTCTTATAGGCGAGCCAGCCGGCCGGAACAATAAGCGAACGACCGCAACTGCCTCATCCTGACATCAGTTCCCGGCAGCCCGCCGCGGTGCCGCAGCCCTGCGTCGCCGCTCAGACCGGATTGTTGAATGTATCGCAGTCCGAAAGCTTGCCGCTCTTGTAGCCGCGCGCCAGCCAGGTCTGCCGCTGCGCCGACGTGCCGTGGTTGAAGCTTTCCGGAACCACATAGCCCTGCATTTTTTTCTGCAGCGTGTCGTCGCCGATCTGCTTGGCGGCATTCAGCGCGCTTTCCATGTCGCCCTGCTCCAGAATGCCCTTCTGCGCGGTATAGTGCGCCCAGACACCGGCGAAGCAGTCGGCCTGAAGCTCGACCCGGACCGACATCTGATTGGCCTCAGCCTCGCCCATGCCCTGCCGCATCTGGTTGAATTTCGACATGATGCCGGTGAGGTTCTGCACGTGATGGCCGACCTCATGCGCGATCACGTAGGCGCGGGCGAATTCACCCGAGGCACCGAACTGCTGGTCGAGCTGCTGGAAGAAGGTCATGTCGAGATAGACCTTGTGATCGCCCGGGCAATAGAACGGTCCCGCCGCCGAAGAGGCAAAGCCGCAAGCCGACCGGATTTGGCTGCTGAACAGCACCAGCTTCGGGTCCTCGTAGGTGAGGCCATTGGCCTTGAAGATACCGCTCCATGTGTCCTCGGTCTCGGCGAGCACGGTCGCCACGAACTGTTTCATCTCGTCCGAGGCGGGCGCGCCGCTGTCCGGCGAACTGCTGTCTTCGGTAATCTGGCCGCCGCCGCCCGGCACAAGGCCACCTTCACCCAGGATCTGCGATGGATCGAAGCCGAAATACCATCCGGCGAGAACCACCAGAATAACGAAGATGATGCTGCCGCCGCCGCCCGCTCGCCCCCCGATCGGAACGCGGAACTGCCGCGGACTGCCACCGCCGAACCCGCCGCCGCTGTCGCTGCGCTCGTCCTCGATATTGTCGCTCTGACGGCGGCCTCTCCAAAGCATGGCAACTTCCTCGCAATGCAGATGTTCTGGAAGGTCCGGCCTATGACCGCCCCCTTCAGACAATTATCGCAACGGTCACGCCGAGTCACAGCATTTTTGCTGACCAAAAGACCGCGCCTCCGGCTCCAGATGGGAGGAGAATTCAGAGCTTTTGTTTCGACGGGTTTCGGCCTCGGTCTTTGCGCTCGTCACGAGCCGCCGCCTGTCTCAACCCGTTGGCCGCTTGCTAGCCCTTCGTGGTCCGTGCCTGTTCAACGCCCGTCGCTTCCTCCCTTCCACGCGATCATCGCGCAACGTCAGGAGCAACGTGCGTACCGTTCGGCGGTTCCAGCGACTCGTCGGTCGGGAAGTTTAACGCTGGCGGGGCTCAGCGTGTCGTCATCGCCCTGCGAAATGCATCCAGCGTCTCGGCGCTGACATGGTGCTCGATGCCCTCGGCATCGATCCGTGCCGTCTCGGGGCTGACACCGAGCGAGCGCAGGAAGGCTTCGACAGTCTCGTGACGGATGCGGCTCTCCTGCGCCACCTTGCGACCGGCGTCCGTGAGAAACACCCCGCGATAGGGTTTCCTGGACACCAGCCCGTCGGCGCAGAGCCGTGTCAGCATTTTTGCCACGGTGGGTTGCGCGACGCCAAGCCTGGCCGCGATATCGACCTGACGGGCCTCGTTTCCGTCCTCGATCAGATCGGCGATCAGCTCGACATAGTCCTCGACAAGCGCGCTGCGGCGCGCTTCGCGGGTCTGCCTGAACCCTTCCGAATGGATTTCGGCATCAGGAAGCGGCTTTTCGCGTCGAACTGGTCTGTTCCTCAGCGCCAATACGCGCTCCTTCATGGCTGAATCGGCTCCGCATTCATAGCACGGACCGTAGTGCTCTGGCCGTTTATTTGCATTCCCGGGTCGGCGCAACCCGGCGTTTGCTGCTGCACGCGGCGCCTGTCGGCTTGCATCACAAGAGCTTGAACAATGAAGTATAGCCTGTTGCATAATGTTCAGCCTTAGCATACATAGTGGCGATCCTCGATACCCTTCCAGCGGACTCCCCGATGTCAGAAGCAGTGTCCCGTCCCTCGTGGCAATTTGCCCGCTCCGATGAGACTGAGCAGCCCAGTCTGCGCGAGGTCAATGCCTCGATCAGGGTGCCCGACACCGGTCTCTGGTTCCGCCGCCTGTTCGCCTTCATGGGTCCCGGCTATATGGTCTCGGTCGGCTATATGGACCCGGGCAACTGGGCGACAGACCTCGCCGGCGGCGCCCAGTTCGGCTACACGCTGCTTTTCATCATCATGCTGTCGAACCTGATGGCGATCCTGTTGCAGGCGCTGGCCGCCCGCCTCGGCATCGCCACCGGCCGCGACCTCGCGCAGGCCTGTCGCGCCTATTATCCGCGTCCGGTAAATTTCCTGCTCTGGATCGCCTGCGAACTGGCGATCATCGCCTGCGACCTCGCCGAGGTGATCGGCACGGCGATTGCGCTGCAGCTCCTGTTCGGCATCCCGCTGATCGGCGGCGCCGTCCTCACCGCGCTGGACGCCTTCCTTGTGCTGCTGCTCATGAACAGGGGCTTCCGTTATCTCGAGGCGTTCGTCGTCGCGCTCCTGATCATCATCTTTGGCTGCTTCGCCATCCAGATCTTCGTCGCCGCCCCGCCCGCAGGCACAATCCTGCATTCGATGTTCGTGCCGTCGTCCCAGATCGTCACCAACCCGACGATGCTCTACATCGCCATCGGCATCATCGGCGCCACCGTGATGCCGCACAATCTCTACCTGCACTCCTCGATCGTGCAGACCCGCGCCTATGAGCGCACCGATGCCGGCAAGCGCGACGCCATCAAATGGGCGACCACGGACTCGACCATCGCGCTGATCCTGGCGCTGTTTGTCAACGCGTCCATCCTGATCGTCGCGGCAGTGGCCTTCCACGGCACCGGGCACCAGGATGTCGCCGAGATCGGTCAGGCTTTCGAATTGCTGTCGCCGCTGTTGGGCTTGAGCATTGCCTCGATCCTGTTCGCGGTCGCGCTGCTCGCCTCCGGGCTCAACTCGACGGTCACCGCCACGCTTGCCGGCCAGATCGTGATGGAAGGCTTCCTGCGTCTGCGCATTCCGCAATGGGCGCGCCGCCTGCTGACGCGCGGCCTTGCCATCGTCCCCGTCGTGATCGTCACCGCGCTCTACGGCGAAAAGGGCACGGCCCAGCTCCTGGTCTTCAGCCAGGTCATCCTGTCGATGCAGTTGCCCTTCGCCGTTGTGCCGCTGGTGCAGTTCGTCTCGGATAAGAAGAAGATGGGCAGTTTCGCCATCTCGCGCGGCGTCGCCGCACTCGCCTGGGTAGTCGCGGCGATCATCCTGGTGCTCAACTTCAAGCTGCTCTTCGACACTTTTGCCGGCTGAGTTCGAGCCGCGACATCCCGGCCGGCCGCGCTATCTTCTGAAAGCATGACCGTTTCGGACGACGCCCGAAAATTCTACGCCAAACTGATGGCCGCGCATGCGCGCTCCGCCGATCCCCGCATCGAGGAGGCGTTCGCCTCCGTGCCGCGCGAGGCCTTTCTCGGCCCTGGACCTTGGACAGTCTTTGCCGGCGACGGAG
>NZ_RZST01000451.1:0-3846 GCF_003997575.1 Mesorhizobium sp. M1A.F.Ca.IN.022.07.1.1 | reverse complement strand
CCACGCGGCCGAGCAGGCCGGGACCGACCGGAACATCGACGATGGCGCCGGTGCGCTTGACGGTGTCGCCTTCCTTGATGTCGCGGTCGTTGCCGAAGATGACGACGCCGACATTGTCGGCTTCGAGGTTCAGCGCCATGCCGCGGATGCCGCCCGGGAATTCGACCATCTCGCCGGCCTGGACGTTGTCGAGCCCGTAGACGCGGGCAATGCCGTCACCGACGGACAGAACCTGGCCGACTTCGGAGACCTCGGCCTCCTTGCCGAAATTCTTGATCTGGTCTTTCAGAATTGCGGAAATTTCCGCGGCGCGGATGTCCATCAGCCGACCTCTTTCAGTGCAAGCTTGAGCGAATTGAGTTTGGTTTTGAGCGACGTATCGATCTGGCGCGAGCCCATCTTGACGATCAAGCCGCCGAGCAGCGACGGGTCGACGGTCATGGCGATGGCCACATCCTTGCCGGCGATGCCGGTCAGCGTCGCCTTGAGTTCGGCCTGCTGCGCATCCGTCAGCGCATGCGCGGAGGTGACTTCGGCGGACGCCTCGCCACGGTGGTCGGCGGCAATCTGGCGGAACGCCTTGATCATGCCGGGCACGGCGAACAGGCGGCGGTTGCGGGCGACGACGCGCAGGAAATTGCCGACGAGGCCGGTGATGTTGGCTCTGGAGATGATCGCGCCGATCGCCTTGGCCTGATCGTCGCTGGAGAACACCGGGCTGTTGATGAGCCGGGCAAGGTCGGCGCTGCCATTGAGCATCGCCTCGAAATCGTTGAGGTCAGCCTCGACCTGGGCGACCGAATTTTCCTGCAGCGCGAGCTCGAACAGCGAGCTTGCATAGCGCTCTGCGACAGCTGAGATTGGCGATGACGATTGGGCCACGGACCGTCTTTTCTCTTGTCTGACAGGCCGCAGATTGTTGGCGCGAGCGAAAACTCTGGCTAAATCTTTGACCTTACTGCGATTTTTCCAAGCACGGAGGGATGGCTTCCGCTATCCCCGGCCGAAAGTCGATTGCCGTCTAGCACAGGCCTTTTGAGACCGCAATGCATCGTCCGGCATGGTTTTCAGGCACTTTTGTCGCATCAGGCGGCGAAGGCCGAGCCTGAAAGCCGGATTAGTCAGGAATTCACGGCACGAAGCCGAAGGCGAAGGCAAGCGGCAGCGCCGCCAGGGCCAATTCAACCACGATGGAAGCCCAGTTGAAAGGTGTGTTGGCGCCGTCCGACATCATCGACAAAAGCCGGCCGAAAGCGGTGAACAGCCATGAGAAGCCGAGCGCCATATAGAGCAGCGGCTGCGCGAGCAGGATGCAGCACAGGCTGACGCCGAGATAGAAGCCCGACATGCGGCCGCGCCCTTCGGCGATCGCCGCCGCTTTCTCCGGCTTTGCCTGCAGGCGCAGGATGCGGAAGGCGAGATTCGGCGCCAGAAACAGGACGAGGCCGATGAGCAGCGTCACGACGGCGCTCGACCATGCCAGCCACTCGCCCTGGCTCGCCGGCCACGGAAACGCGAACTCCATCTGATCCCCCTCGTAAAGTCTTGTTCTGAAATTGCCGGCATTCTAGCCGAGGAAAATCCGCGCGCCAGATGGCGGCCGGCACATTTGAGAAGACGCAAGAGAAGAAGCGTCAGAAGAGCGCCCTTTCAGGACAATGCGAACTCGATCGCTGCCTCGGCATGGATGCGCGTGGTGTCGAACACCGGCATGTCGAAATCGCCCTGGCCGATCAGCATGGTGATCTCGGTGCAGCCCATGATGAGGCCGTCGATCTTTTCGTCGCGCCGCAGACGGCCGACTTCCTCGACATAGGCGGACTTCGAGTCGGCTTTGACGACTCCCTGGCAGAGCTCATCATAGATAAGCCGGTGCACCATGTCGCGGCCGGCCCGGCCGGGCGCGACCGGCTGCAGGCCGTATTTGTCGGAGCCGCCCTTTATAGAAATCCTGTTCCATGGTGAAGCGCGTCGCGAGCAGCGCCGGGCGCTTCACGCCTGCGGCGACAACAGCGTGTCCAGTTGCGTCGGCGATATGGATAATGGGAATCGAGATGGCCGCTTGCACCGTGTCGGCGAGTTTGTGCATCGTGTTGGTGCAAATCATCAAGCCCTCGGCGCCGCCGGCCTCCAGCTTGCGCGCTGCTTTTACCAGAAGGACACCGGCGCCGTCCCAGTCGCCGGCATGCTGGCGTTCGGCGATCTCGGCGAAGTCGAACGACCAGAGCAACAGCTCGGCCGAATGCAGCCCGCCCAGCCGCTCGCGCACGATCTCGTTGAGCAGTCGGTAGTAGATCGCCGTCGATTCCCAGCTCATGCCGCCGATAAGGCCGAGGGTTTTCATAAAGCGAGCACTCCGTTGGGACTGTCTTTCTCGCTTATAGGAAGCTCTGCGGGTCGATGTCGACCTGCACCCTGACGGAGCCGCGCAGCTTCGGCCCCTCCGCCAGCATGGCTCGAATAAACCCTTGCATGTCCGCGCGCCGCCCGCCCTGGACAAGCAAGCGGAAGCGGTGGCGGCCGCCGATCAGCGACAGCGGCGCCTCGGCCGGTCCGAGCACGAAGAGATCGGAGGCTGTAGGTGCCGCGCGCCGCAAGCCCCGCGCATGGGTTTCGGCCTCGGCGCGTGTCGCGGCACTGACGATGATGCCGGCGAGCCGGCCGAACGGTGGCAGCGCGGCGCGCTCCCGCTCCGCGATTTCGCGCTCGTAGAAGGCTTCCGAATCGCCGGAGACGATCGCCCGCATCACCGGATGGTCGGGCTGGTAGGTCTGCAGCAGGCCGAGGCTCTTCTTGCCGGTGCGGCCCGCGCGCCCGGTCACCTGGCTGAGCAGCTGGAAGGTGCGCTCGGCGGCGCGCGGATCGCCATTGGCGAGGCCGAGATCGGCGTCGACCACGCCGACGAGCGTCATGCCGGGGAAGTTGTGACCCTTGGCGACGAGCTGCGTGCCGATGACGATATCGGCCTCGCCATTGGCGACGGCCTCGAGCTCGAGCCGCAGCCGGCGCACGCCGCCCAAGAGATCGGACGACAATACGATCGTGCGGGCTTCCGGGAAATGCGCCACCACTTCCTCGGCGATGCGCTCGACGCCCGGCCCGCAGGCGACCAGATGATCGAGCGTGCCGCATTCCGGGCAGGCTTCCGGCCGCCGCTCATTGTGGCCGCAATGATGGCAGACGAGCTGGCCGCGAAAGCGATGCTCGACCAGCCAGGCCGAGCAGACCGGGCAGCCGAAGCGATGGCCGCAGACGCGGCAGAGCGTCAGCGGCGCATAGCCGCGCCGGTTGAGGAAGAGCAGCGACTGCTCTTGTCTCTCCAGCGTGCGCTCCATCTGCTCCAGAAGGAGAGGCGACAGAAAACCGCCGCGCGCCGGCGGCGATCGCCGCATGTCGATCGATTTCAGGTCGGGGAGCGCCGCCTCGGCAAAACGCGCCGACAGCACCGCGCGCTGATAGCGGCCCTGGCTGGCGTTGACGCGGCTCTCGACCGACGGCGTCGCCGAGGCGAGCACGACCGGGAAAGCGCCGATATGGCCGCGCACCACCGCCATGTCGCGCGCATTATAGAAGACGCGGTCTTCCTGCTTGTAGGCCGGGTCATGCTCCTCGTCGACGACGATCAGGCCTAGCTCCTTGAACGGCAAGAGCAGCGCCGAGCGCGCCCCGGCGACGACGCGCACGCCGCCCTCCGCCGCCTGCCGCCAGACGCGTTCGCGCATCCGGGGCGGCAGGTCCGAATGCCACTCCGCCGGTTTGGCGCCGAAGCGGTCCTGGAAGCGTTCGAGGAAAGCGTGCGTCACCGGATCGGGCAAGACGGAAGTCTATTTCGAGGCGGTGGCGGCG
>NZ_RZST01000450.1:0-3899 GCF_003997575.1 Mesorhizobium sp. M1A.F.Ca.IN.022.07.1.1 | reverse complement strand
GCGCCGCCACATCGGCGGAGGGCAACTGCCTGCCGCTCGGCGGAAACATGATGGGACAGAACGCGGTCAACACTGACGAACAGCGGTTTGACGGCCTGCTGCGGCCGACCCGGCTCGAGGGCTCGCGCGCCGGCACGCTCGGCAACCGGAATTACATCGTCGCCATGGGGACCTCGATACCTTGCGTCCTGGAGACCGCCATGGCGTCGGATCAGCCTGGTTTCGCAAGCTGTGTGATCAACCGCGACGTCCTCTCGGACAATGGACGGGTCGTGCTGATGGAGAAAGGCACCCAAGTCGTCGGCGAATACCGTGGTGGCCTTCAGCGCGGGCAGAAACGTCTCTTCGTTCTTTGGAATCGGGCAAAGACCCCAAAAGGCGTGATCGTCACACTCGCATCGCCGGCGACGGACGCGCTCGGCCGCGCCGGCGTCGACGGCCACGTCGACACCCATTGGTGGGAGCGGTTCGGCAGCGCACTGCTTCTTTCGGTCGTCGGTGATGCGACCAGCTACGCCAGCAGCCGCCTGCAAGACAGTGATGTGGACGCTCAAGATACGGCGAGCGCAGGCCAGCAGGCCGCGGCCATTGCCGTCGAGCAGTCGATCAACATTCCACCAACACTCAACAAGCACCAAGGCGAACTCGTCTCGATTTTCGTGGCGCGCGATCTCGACTTTTCCCGGGTCTACAGTCTTCGGATAACGGAGCCCCGGAACCGCATCTTCGACCGCGCGGTGCTCGGCGACTTCAGTCCGCGGACGACGCTCGTGACGAAGTAGGGCAGGGGGCTATGGCCGAGGGAACCGACGCGGCAGTCGTTCGCGAGCTCCTCTCACCATTGGCGCCCTTCCTGACCAATGGGTCTCTCTACGAGGTGATCGTGAATCGGCCTGGTCAGATGCTGACGGAGGGTACCGATGGATGGCGCACCCATGACATGCCGGAATTGACCTTCGAGAAGCTGATGCGTCTAGCCCGCGCGGTGGCGACTTTCTCCAATCAGGCGATCGACGAGAGGCGACCAATCCTCTCCGCGACGCTTCCTGGCGACGAGCGCATCCAGATCGTCATCCCGCCAGCGACTACGAAAGAGACGGTGAGCCTCACAATCCGAAAACCCTCGTCATTGAACCTTACTCTCGATGATCTGGAAGGAAGTGGGTTCTTCAGCGAAGTCAAGGCCACGGGGCAGGGAGACGCCGCAAGCGACCAGAGGCTGAAAGCCCTTTATGAGGAAGGCCGCTACAAAGACTTCCTGCGCGAGGCGGTGATAGCGAGGAAAAACATCATCATCTCGGGGGCGACAGGGTCGGCAAAGACGACGCTGTCAAAAGCGTTGATCCGGCACATTCCCGAGCAAGAGCGCATTATCTCCATCGAGGACACACCTGAACTGGTCATCCCGCAGCATAACCACGTTCGCCTCTTTTACTCCAAAGGAGGGCAGGGGCTGTCGCTAGCCGGACCGAAAGAACTGCTCGAAGCATGCCTTCGCATGCGCCCGGATCGAATCCTGCTTCAGGAACTCCGCGACGGAAGCGCGTTCTATTACATCCGAAACGTGAACTCCGGCCACCCAGGGTCGATCACGACCGTGCACGCCCACTCGGCGAAGCTGGCCATCGAACAATCGGCTCTGTTGATCAAGGAATCCGAGGGTGGCCGCAACCTTGAGCAGGACGACATCCGCAGCCTTCTCAGGCTGTCCGTCGACATTATCGTCCAGTGCAAGCGTGTAGGCGAACGGTTCCGTGTGACTGAAATACAGACGATATGACCATTGTCCTCCGAAGGCAGAGGTCACAAGTTCGAATCTTGTCGGGTGCGCCACTGGTCCCACACGAATTTCCCATGTTCAAGAGGCCAAGGCGTCCAAACCAGCGCAGCCTGTGCCTAGCGCCTTCGCCGACGATGTCGAGTGGGTGCGGCCTGGCATTACCGGCCGGGTGAAGTTCCTGCGGCGAGCACACGCTACGGCATGCGACCCTGCAGGACTTCGAAGAAGGAACGGGCAAATAAGTTCATCAAGCAGATGCTAATGGAACCTTTTACCTGTCACTTGGTTTGGGCGTCACGGCGAGTGTTCTGGCGGCTGTTATGGCTGGGCCGCAAGCTACACCGCGTGGGAAAGCGCCTCCCCTCGGAGCCCGTTCGACTGCCAGGCCGAGCGGGCTCTCCTTATGCCCGAGAACAGATGCCCGTCATCCCACGCAAAGGATGGCGGGCACTCTCTCGCTGCCGGCAAGGAAGGGACTCACGCTCGCCGGCATCGACCAACTAAGCACTGGGCGGTTTGTTTCAGCATCGAGACCAGTTCCCTGTGCGACTTCAGTCGCATCGGCGGAAGGGAACAATTCCATCAACCATCCCGTTGGGTGTCGCGGCGTGGCCCCGGCCAAGGTTCACTGCGCCGTGCGGGGGCATTCGCCCCGGAGCCCGTTCGACTCCCTCAGGCGAGCGGGCTCTTGCCTGTCCAGCAATCATGTCTTCACAAGCCCATTTGCTAAAATGGGAACTGAACCCGAGGCGGCTATGTCCAATGACCCTGTCAATCTCTTCCTGCGCACACCCCAATCTAACAACGACTTTGGGCTGATCGCCAAGACAAGGGAAGCCATCGACCGTTCCCGTCAAAAAATTGCGTGAAACCAGGCCGTTGGTTGACCCGCACCGGTTAAGCCCCCTTATCACCCGGAAAGCGGTCTCAATAACTGACACCAGGGATGGATGGCGCGTCGTGGTAGAGGAAGCCGGTATAGGCACCATCACTCGTTCCTTCAGGGATCGCTGCCTTCAACTTTGCCCAATGTCAGATCATGCGGCTCGGTCTCGACACGATCACCGAGGTCTAAGGGAGTTCCTGTTGGAATATTCCAGGTGGACGTCCGATTCGGTGACACGGCGCGATCGTAAAAAAGTTCCGCTGCGGCGCTCGGCCTTCCCCTGGACCTCGTCCGACATCCCCTCAGGCGCACGAGGCCAAAAAATTAATGCTTTAGCGGGGAACCACCATCAAATGGTAATCGTTGTTGGCCTTTTTGGAGCGCCAACGATGGTAGACGACGGTCAGCACCCGACAGAGGACAGCCTGCTCCAAAGGCTTGTCCGAGAGATCGGCATAACCGAGTTGCAGGCCCGAGAACTCATTGCCATGCTCGGCCCGAGCTGGAACTCGCTCGTTCGCGAAGCCAAAATGCTGAAGCGAAATCGACCGCATCATAATTGAAGGCGCGCACGTCCACCGAATGCGGCCGATGCCCGGCCCTGTGTCCTCTTCCAGTTCGTCGCTGCTGATGCCGATGGGAACGTCACGCCTGCCCCGCCGTTCTGGCTAATGACGCTTGCTGATGACATCGAGATGGTGCGAGGGCACGTCAGCCTCGGCAGACGGCACGTTGCCCTGCAACGAGAGCGGATAGTCGAACTACATCGCCTCGAAATGCCGACTGCCAAGGCGCTTGAATTCCTGGACCTTCTTGAAAGCATGCAAGAGCTTCACGAACTGCATCTATCGCGCTTGCTGGAAAAGGCAGCGCGGCACGATGCAGCCTAGATATCGGGGGCCGGGGGTATCGAGGGGACCATGGGCGCACAGGCCGAGCCTTTGCCCCGTTGGCAGAGGGGCAGGTCTGGATCGCCACCGTTCGGCGACTGACATCAGAACCTTAGGCGTAACTAATAAAAGCCCGCCGCAGCTAATGAGCGTAAGCGACGGGCCTTAGGTTGCCACTGAGACGGCTACATTCCCGAAGGAACCGACCGACTTCTTGTTAATCACTGACCCGTGAATTCGTTCCACAATGGGACGCCTGGAGCCCTGACGGACCTGTGCGGGGTCTTTTGATGCCGAATAACTTGGCGCGCAGCCGGTAGATCAACGGCCGCACATGGGGCCC
>NZ_RZST01000044.1:0-24082 GCF_003997575.1 Mesorhizobium sp. M1A.F.Ca.IN.022.07.1.1 | reverse complement strand
TCCTCAGGCTGAGCGTCCATGTCTCGATCGGCCCGAGCGGGCTTTCCGACCAGGGATATTCGCGAATGAATCGCGCCATCTCGCCGTTTCCGCGAGGCCACGATTCACGGAAGAGCCCGTCAGCCATAGGCGCATTAACGCGCGACGCCGTTTATGTATCCGTCTCCGTCACGCAAAATTTTAGCCATCGTGAATAGACCCCAGGCTGCCGGTCCGCCGGAGGAATATTTCGGGCGCAGTTTCGTTAGTTCCTCATACGATGCCGTTTGAGGCAAAGTGCATATGTCCCGCAATCACGCATTGAAGCCGCCAGAGCGGCCGGCTCTGGCCCAACGGAGGTACCGGAGATGAAAACGGCTGTTTCGACCTCTCTTTCGAGACGAAGCGTCGTCGCCGTGCTGGCGGCGGCGGCCGCGTCGACCGCCATGTTGCCCGCCGGCGATGCGCTGGCGCAGACCAAGCAGACCGCGCCGGACAAGAGTCTATACGATCGGTTGGGAGGCGTGTTCGCCATCGCAGCCGTGGTCGATCACTTCAGCGACGCCGTCGTGAAAAACCCCATCGTCGGCAAGAAGTCCAAGAACCCGCAACTGCGCAAATGGCACACCAAGAACCTCGAACGGCTGCCGGGCCTCAAGTTCATGCGTACGCTGTGGGTGTGCGATGTTTCCGGCGGCCCCTTCAAGTTCGTGGCCACCGAGCCGGGCGCGACGCCGCTCGGCCTCGAGGAGGCCCACAAGGACCTGAAGATTTCTCCCGCCGAGTTCGACGAGGTCGCAGCGGAACTCGGGCGGACGCTCGACCGCTTCAAGGTTCCGAAAGCCGAAAAGACCGAGGTCCTGGAAGCCTTTGCCGCGCACAAGGATGAGGTCACTGCCGGCTCTGTCAAAAAGGGGTGAGGCTCAGCGCGAATCCGGCGAAGGCGGTCCGCCGCTCCGCCTATCCACCCGCCAGCCGCGGCAGCAGGAAAATCTCCGCCCCCGGCGGCAGTTCCTTCGACCACGTGTCGCGATAGATCGTCCCGTCGATCGCGACCGCGATGCCGCGATCGAGCAGGGGTTCGAACGCGGGATGCTGTTCCGCAAGCTTGCGGAACAGCTCCCTGATGTCCTTGGCCTCGATGTCGAGCTTGTCCTTGCCTCCGGCGGCGGCGCTGAGCGAGCCCCAGAGCGTGACTTGGACCATTATCGCCTGATCCTCATTGGACCGTGACGTGAGCTGAAAACCGCTTCGCGCTTTTCAGCATGCTAGCCTTCCCGTTCGGCCTCGAGCGCTGCAAGAATCCGCGGCGGCGACATCGGGATGTGGCTCATGCGCACGCCCACCGCGTTCGACACCGCGTTGGCGATCGCCGCCAGCGGCGGCACGATCGAGGTCTCGCCGACGCCGCGCACCCCGTAGGGGTGGTTGGGGTTGGGGATTTCGAGGATCTGCGTGTCGATCATCGGCAGGTCGGAGCACACCGGGATGCGGTAGTCGAGGAAGCCCGGGTTCTGCAGGCGGCCGTCCTTGCCGTAGATATACTCCTCGTTGAGCGCCCAGCCGATGCCTTGCGCGGCACCGCCCTGGTACTGGCCCTCGACATAGGTCGGGTGCACGGCCTTGCCGGCATCCTGCACCACCGTGTAGCGGATCACCCTGGTCGAGCCGGTCTCGGGATCGACCTCGACGTCGCAGATATGGGTGGCGAAGGAGACGCCGGCGCCGTCGGCGACGAGCTCGCTATGGCCGGCGATCGGCCCGCCGGTCTTGCCGGACTGTGCGGCGATCTCCTTCAGCGACAGCTTGCCGAGATTGCCGTGCTTCTCGCCCTTGGCGACCGCGTGGCCTTTTTCCCAGGCAACGTCGTCGACCGAGATGTCCCACATCTGCGCGGCGCGCTCGCGCAGCACCTTGATGGCGTTGCGGGCGGCCGAGATGGTCGCCATCGAGGAGGAGAAGGTGCCGCGGCTGCCGTCGGTCATGTCGTTGTAACCGAGGCTGGAAGTGTCGGCGACGATCGCCTTCACCTGGCTGTAGTCGATGCCGAGCTCTTCCGCCGCCACCAGCGACAGCGACGCGCGCGAACCGCCGACGTCGACCGTGCCGACGGCGAGCGACACCGTGCCGTCCATGCCGATGTTCAAGTCGGTGCAGGTCTGGCCGCCGAAGTTGAACCAGAAGCCGCAGGCCATGCCGCGGCCCTGGTTCTGAGCCAGCGGCGCGCGCATATGCGGGTGCTCCTTGACCGCCTCGAGCGTCGGTCCGATGCCGATCGGGCCGTAGACCGGGCCGTAGGAGGCGCGGGTGCCTTCCTGCGCCGCATTCTTGATGCGGAACTCGACTGGGTCGATACCGATCTTCTTGGCGAGCTCGTCGACAGCGCTTTCCACCGCGAACGCCGCCATCGGCGCCGAAGGCGCGCGATAGGCCGCGGTCTTGGGCCGGTTGACCAGCACCTCGTAGCCGACGGTCTTGACGTTCTCCAGCTTGTAGCAGGCGAATGCCGTCATGGCCCCGATCTCCGCCCACATGCCGGCATAGGGGCCGCAGGTGTAGCGCAGCGTCGCTTCGGCGGCGGTGATGGTGCCGTCCTTCTTCGCGCCGATCTTGACGTCGATCGAGGTGGCGCTGGTTGGCCCCGAGGCGCGGAACACTTCGTCGCGGGTCATCACCAGCTTCACCGGGCGGCCGGCCTTGCGCGACAGGGCCAGCGCCACCGGCTCGGCCCAGACATGGGTCTTGCCGCCGAAGCCGCCGCCGATCTCGGAAGAGGTGACGCGCAGCTTCGAGACTTCGAGGCCGAGCAGCTGGGCGCAATGCTGGCG
Source organism: Mesorhizobium sp. M1A.F.Ca.IN.022.07.1.1 (assembly GCF_003997575.1). Classification (NCBI taxonomy): domain Bacteria; kingdom Pseudomonadati; phylum Pseudomonadota; class Alphaproteobacteria; order Hyphomicrobiales; family Phyllobacteriaceae; genus Mesorhizobium; species Mesorhizobium sp. M1A.F.Ca.IN.022.07.1.1. The sequence continues at coordinate 21,275 of NZ_RZST01000044.1, read as the reverse complement.
ATAGACGAAATGGCCTTGCGTGCAGACCCAGAGATCGGCCGTGCCGTCGGGATTGACGCTCGCCACGCAGGCATGCGGCTCGATATAGCCCTGATGCGTCTGCTCGGTCTTGAAGGAGCGCTCGACGACGAAATCGGCCTGGGCAAAACCCTGGTGGACGTCGCCATGGCCGTATTGCGTGCGCTTGGAGACGTTGGACGGCTTGACCGGCTTTTCCTCCAGCCCTTCGGTGAAGATGGCATCGTTGATGAGCGGGGCGTGGTGCTGCATCGCCTCGTCGACGTCGGTCACATGCGGCAGCACCTCATAGTCGACCTCGATCAGCTTCAGCGCCTGCCTGGCGGTGCGGGCATCGATCGCCGCCACCGCGGCCACGGCATGGCCGTCATAGAGCGCCTTCTTGCGCGCCATGCAATTGTCGAGGGTGTCGAACATGCCGGCATCGCCATCGGTCAGGTCCGGCAGGTCTTTCGCCGTGATCACCGCCTTCACCCCGGCGAGCTTTTCGGCTTTCGAGGTGTCGATCTTCTTGATGATCGCGTGGGCGTGCGGGCTGCGAAGCACACGGCCGACCAGCTGCCCGGCCATGTTGAAGTCGGCGCCGTAGCGGGCGCGTCCCGTCACCTTGTCGACGCCGTCGGGGCGGAGGGGGCGCGTGCCGACAGATGAGAAGCTGCGTCCCGAGTAGCGCGGATCGAAATTCATCTCAGGCTCCCTTCATCACGTTTGCCGCGTCCTGGACGGCGCGCACGATCTTGTCATAGCCGGTGCAGCGGCAGAGATTGCCGGCGAGCCCGAAGCGGATTTCCTCCTCGGTCGGGGAGGGGTTCTTCTCGAGCAGATCCTTCGCCGCAATCAAAAAACCTGGCGTGCAGATGCCGCATTGCAAGGCGGCGTGCTCGAGGAATTTCTGCTGCAGCGGATGCAGCTGGTCGCCATGCGCCATGCCTTCGATGGTCTCGATCTGGCGGCCTTCGGCCTCGGCGCCGAGCACCAGGCAGGAGCACACCAGCCGGTTGTCGACGATGACGCTGCAGGCGCCGCAGTCGCCGGTCCCGCAGCCTTCCTTGGCGCCGGTCAGTCCCAGCCGGTCGCGCAGCACTTCGAGCAGCGTCTCGTCCGGCTGGCAAAGATATTCGACGTGGTCGCCGTTGATTGTCGTTGAAACCGCTACACCGGCCATCATTTGCCTCCTGCACGCTCATAGGCGGTGGTGGCGACACGCTTCGCCAGCACACCCGCAACTTTCCGTCTGAATTCGATGGTGCCGCGCTTGTCGTCGATCGGTCGGCAGGCGCCCGCGCAGATCTTGGCGAGCCGCTCCAGCGTCGCCTCATCCAGCTTCGAGCCGACGAGCACCTCGGCCGCCTCCTCGACCAGCAGCACCGTGGGCGCCGCGGCGCCCAGCGCCACGCGGGCCGACTTGATCGCGCCCGCCTCGCCGAGCGTCAGGTTCACGCCGGCGCTGACCACGGCGATGTCCATCTCGGTGCGCGGAATGAAGCGCTGATAGGCGTCGCCCGCATTTGGCGCGCGCTTGTCGAGCAGGATCGCCTCGATGATCTCGCCCTTGGCCAGCGAGGTACGGCCCGGTCCGGTCGGCACGGCTTCCACGGGGATCGTGCGCCTGCCGTTCGGCCCGGCAACCACGGCCTCGGCGCCGGCAGCCACCAACGCCGGCACGCTGTCGGCGGCGGGCGAGGCGTTGCAGAGATTGCCGACGATTGTGCAGCGTCCCTGCACCTGCTTCGAGCCGATCAGCTTGGCCGCCTCGACGACGCCCGGCCAGGCCTTCTTCAGCGCCGCGTTCTCGCCGAGCACCGCGCAGGGCACCGCGGCGCCGATGCTGAAGCCTTCTGCCGTTTCCTTGATTTCGCTAAGGCCCGCGATCGCCTTGATGTCGACGATCAGCTCGGGCTCGATGAAGCCGCCCTTCATCCTCACCAGAAGGTCGCTGCCTCCGGCAAGGATCGCGGCCGGGCCGGCCGCGCTGGCCAACAGGCCGGCGGCCTCTTCTATTGATTGCGGACGTATGTAGCGCATCGTCTCCCCTTGGTGGTCATGATCAGATCGACCGTTATAAAGACTCTCCTTATAATGACCATCCGCTTCCTGCATTGCACCACCTAAGTCAGGCGCATTGCCCTAATTCCTACCCCTAAATTTTGTAAGCCTAGCCGCTAGAACTACTCGTTTGCGCTCGGCCGGCCAAGCCTCCACCATGCCCTGACGAGCCGGACATCGCATCCGGCAACAGGGAGGCTTCGATGACCGCTCTTGCCCGCAGGCCCTGGGTTCCCACGCACTGCGAGGATTTTATCCAGGCGCTGGCGACGGCCACAAGCGGGCAGGGGAACGACGCCGTGCTCGCCGCGATAGAGGGCGGCATCGCGCTCAACCGGCGAATCCACGAGGCCGACTGCATCAACCTCAATCCGGCGACCAATGTGATGAACCCGAAGGCGGAGGCCGCGCTTGCCGCCCGGCTCGGCTCGCGTCCGTCGCTCGGCTATCCCGGCGACAAATACGAGATGGGGCTGGAGGGCGTCGAACGCATCGAGGTCATCGCCGCCGAGCTGGCGGCGCAAGTCTTCGGCGCGAAATACGCCGAAATCCGCGTCCCTTCCGGCGCCATCGCCAACCTCTATGCTTTCATGGTCGCGGCGCGGCCGGGTGACGCCATCATCGCGCCGCCGCCGGCCATCGGCGGCCATGTCACGCACCATATGGCGGGCTGCGCCGGCCTGTACGGGCTGGAGATTCATGCCGCGCCCGTCGATGCCGGCGGCTACACGGTCGATATCGAGAGGCTGCGCGCGCTTGCCCTTAAGATCAGGCCGAAGATGATCACCATCGGCAGCAGCCTCAATCTGCTGCCGCATCCCATCCAGGAAATCAGGGCGATCGCCGACGAGGTCGGTGCGCTGGTGCTGTTCGATGCCGCGCATCTCTGCGGCATGATCGCCGGACAGGCCTGGCAGCAGCCGCTGGAGGAGGGCGCCCATCTGATGACGATGAGCACCTATAAGAGCCTCGGCGGCCCGCCTTCGGGCCTGATCGTCACCAACGACGCCGAGATCGCCGAAAAGCTCGACCGCATCGCCTTTCCCGGCATGACCGCCAATTTCGATGCCGCCAAGGCCGCCGCCCTGGCCATCACCATGCTCGACTGGAAGGCGCATGGCCGGGCCTATGCCGCCGCCATGGCCGGCACCGCCAAGGCGCTGGCAAGCGCGCTGGCTGAGCGCGGCCTGCCGGTGTTCTCGACCGCCAAGGGGCACACCGCCTCGCACCAGTTCGCCATCGAAGCGGCGGAGTTCGGCGGCGGCCAGGCGGCGGCGAAGCGGCTGAGGCGTGCAAACATCCTCACCTGCGGCATCGGCCTGCCGGTCACGGCGGTCGATGGCGACATGAACGGCCTGCGCTTCGGCACGCCCGAGATCGTGCGCTGGGGCATGACGGAGAAGGACATGCCCGAGCTTGCCGCCCTCATCGCCAGGGGACTGCGTGGCAACGATGCCGTGGAGGATGTCGCGGCGGATGTGAGTGCATTCCGGCGCCGGTTCACGAAGCTGCATTTCGTCAGCTGAGCGCCTGAACCCGCGGGCAGGGAGCCCGCTTCGTCAAAAGCAAGGGCCGCGGGCGAGAAGCCCGCCTTCTTCAACAAAGGGGAATGACCATGCGCATGATTCTGCGATTGATGACTGCTGCCCTGATGGCCGCCGCCGCCGGCGTCGCCAGGGCGGATATCGTGCTGGGCGTCGCCGGCCCGATGTCGGGGCCGAACGCCGCCTATGGCGAGCAGTACCGCGTCGGCGTCGAGACGGCGATCCAGCGCATAACGCCAATGGCGGCGTGCTCGGTCAAAAGCTCAGCGTCTCGGTTGGCGACGATGTCTCCGACCCCAAGCAGGGCGTGTCGGTCGCCAACAAGTTCGTCGCCGACGGCGTGCACTATGTCGTCGGCCACTACAATTCCGGTGTCACCATTCCGGCCTCGGAGATTTATGCAGAAAACGGCGTGCTCTTCGTCACGCCCACGGCCACCAACCCGATGGTGACTGAGCGAGGCCTATGGGACGCGTTCCGGGCCTGCGGCCGCGACGACCAGCAGGGCATCATCGCCGCGAAATTCGTGCTCGAGCGTTTTGCCGGCAAGAAGGTCGCGATCGTCGACGACAAGTCAACGGCCGGCAAGGGCCTCGCCGACGAGATGGCCAAGGCCTACAATTCCGGCGGCGGCAAGGAGGTGCTGCGCGAGGAGATCAACCCGGGCGAGAAGGACTACAGCGCGCTTGTCGCCAAGATCAAGGAGTCGGGCGCCGACCTTGTCTATTATGGCGGCCAGCACACAGAGGCCGGCCTCATCGTGCGCCAGATGCACGACCAGGGCGTCAAGACGGTCCTGATGGGCGGCGACGGCATATCCAACAGCGAGTTCGGCGCCATCGGCGGCGATGGCGCGGCCGGCACGCTGATGACGTCCTTCCCCGATCCGGCGAGCTTTCCCGAAGCCAAAGACGCGGTCGCCGACCTGAAGGCGAAGAACGTGCCCACTGAAGCCGTCACGCTCTATGCCTATGCCGCCACCCAGATCCTCGCCGAGGCGATCGCCAAGGCCAAGGTCGACGACCCGAAGGCGGCGTCCGACTATCTCCATTCGGGAGCGCCCATCCCGACCGTGCTTGGCACCATCTCCTATGACGACAAAGGGGATATCAAGCAGCCGGGCTTCGTCGTATTTGAGTGGCGGAAGGTCGACGGCAAGCTCGTTCCGGTGGCCCTCAAATAGACTTGAGGTCCTGGAGGCGAGCGCAGGCGGTCGCCGTTCTTTCGCTCGAAGCATTGCCGCGCCGTCATGGCAGGCGGCGCGGCATTGGGAAAGCTGCAGATGGCCGTCAATCCGCCGCGACCGCGCATGCCGCCGCTCAACGCCCTCAGGGCCTTCGAGGCGGCGGCACGCCATGAAAGCTTTGCCAAGGCGGCGGACGAACTCGGCGTGACCCCCGCCGCCGTCTCGCATCAGGTGAAGGCGCTGGAGGCTTGGCTAGGCTCTCCGCTATTCGTGCGTCACGCGCAAGGACTGCACCTCACCGATGCTGGGCGTTCGGCGCTGCCCTCGTTTTCCACCGCCTTCGACGCCCTGGGGCTCGCCGTGCAGGAATTGCGCATCTCGGCGCCCCGGCCGCAGGTCAGCGTCGCGGCATTGCCTTCGATCGCGCAGCTCTGGCTGGCGCCGCGGCTGCCGGCCTTGCGCGCGGCGCATCCGGCGCTGCGCCCCTCCATCCATGCGCTGGAAGAGCCGCCGGACTTCCGGCGCGAGCCTTTCGACCTCGCTATTTTCCTCACCAGGTCGGGCGCCGGCCGATCCTTCAAGCTCTGCGACGACGTCATCTTTCCTGTCTGCGCGCCGGCGCTGGCCAGGCAATTGAAGACGCCGGCCGAACTTTCCTCGCAGCTCCTGCTCTGGGACACCACCTGGACGGAGGATTGGAGCCTTTGGTTCGAAGTCGCCGGCGTGAAAGGCCCTTCGATCGAGACGGGCTCCGAATTCTCGCTCTACAGCATGGCTGTGCAGGCCGCCGTCGACGGCGCCGGCGTTTTGATGGGGCATGAGGCGCTCGTGTCGCGCGCTCTCGCCGCCGGCTCGCTGGTGGCGCCGTTTCCCGAGTTGCGCGTGCCGACCGGCCGCGCTCTCTCGATCTTGGCGCCCGACCGTCCGCCCGCGCCCGCCGCCGCCATGATCGACTGGCTGCTGGCAGAGGAGGGGGCAGCGCGCGGCTGAGGCCGCCGGACTCGCCCGTCGCGGTCCACGGGGTCAGGACGCCGGGCGAGGTCTACGCCGCTGCCATCCGCGCCCGCACCAGCGTCGCGGCGGCGTGGCCGGCGGCGGTGATGTAGTCGGGATTGTGATGGATCAGCATGCTGGAAAAGGCGCCGTCCATCAGAAGCACGATCTCGCGCGCCAGCATCTTCGGCTCGCGCACGCCATGGCTAGAAAGCTCGCCCGCCAGCCATTTCTCGAAATTGCTCTTATGGCGCGAGCCCGCCTTCACCGCCGGATGGCCGGGCATCGCGGCGAGTTCGGCGGCCGTGCGCAGGAAGCCGCAGCCCTTCCATTTGACGTGCCGCGCCACGCGCGCCAGATGGGTGAAGATCGCCACGACCTTCTTGTCCGCGCCGCCTTGCGCCGCCTCGAACCAGCCGGCCATCTGCTTGAGGTTCGGCTGGTCGCGGCTGTCGAGATAGGCCGTGATCAGCTCGTCCTTGCTCTTGAAGTGGTAGTAGAGCGTGCGCTTGGTCAGCCCCGCCTTTTCCGCCACGGCATCAACGCTGACCCGGCCGATGCCTTCGGCATAGAAGAGTTTTGCAGCCGCGTCGACGAGGCGTTTCCTGGTTGGATTGGGCTTCTCGGTCATCCGTCAAGTATACCGACTAGTGAATATACAAACAAGCCGGAAGCTGATCCCTTGCAGCCGTTCCACAGAGCAATTCCAGGAAACTGCGCAGCGGTTTCCGTTCGGAATTGCGGAGAAAACGAACGGCTAAGGAGAACACTATGACCGAGCCCGTGCTTTGCGACATCCGCGACCGCGTCGCGGTGCTGACGCTCAATCGCCCCGAAAAGCTCAATGCCCTAAATTACGGCCTTATCGACCGCCTGCTGGCGATCCTCGACAGGATAGAGACCGACGATGCCGTGCGTGCCGTGATCCTCACCGGGGCAGGGGAGCGCGCCTTCTCGGCCGGCGGCGACATCCACGAATGCGCGTTGAGCGTGGCCGAAGGCACGGATGTCGCGCTGCGCGATTTCGTCATGCGCGGCCAGCGGCTGACGGCGCGGCTGGAAGCGTTCCGCAAGCCGGTCATCGCCGCCGTCAACGGCCTTGCCTTCGGCGGTGGCTGCGAGATCACCGAGGCGGTGCCGCTGGCGGTCGCCAGCGACCGTGCCCTGTTCGCCAAGCCGGAAATAAAACTCGCCATGCCGCCGACCTTCGGCGGCACGCAGCGCCTGCCGAGGCTTGCCGGGCGCAAACGCGCGCTCGAACTGCTGCTTACCGGCGAGCCTTTCTCGCCCGCGCGGGCGCTGGAACTCGGGCTGGTCAACAAAGTCGTGCCGCATGAGGAGCTGATGCCGGCCGCGCTCGATCTTGCGAACCGCATCATCCGCCATTCGCAGGCGGCGGTGGCTGGCATTCTCACCGCGGTGGCGCGCGGCATCAACCTTAACATCGCCGAGGGCCTGCTGGTCGAGGCCGAGCAGTTCGCCCGCATGGCCCCGACCGCCGACCTCGGCGAAGGGCTCAGCGCCTGGATCGAGCGGCGCCAGCCCATCTATGACGGCTCATGGACGCACGTCACCCGGCTCAGCGAGGCACGGCGCGCCTCGCTTCGGCGCGATCCCGCGGCGGACTAGGGCGCCACGTTGAGGTGCCCCTTCATGTTGGGGTGGAAGCGGCAGAAATAGTCGACCGCTCCCGCTTGCTTGAGCGTGATCCTGCCTTTCGATTTCGGCGGGATCATCACCTCCCAGCCGCCCTTCACTGTCGCGGTGTGGGCGATGACGTCCTTGTTCACCCACTCGATCGTGTCGCCGACCTTGGCCTCGACGCTCGCCGGCGAGTAGACCAGCCTGTCGATGGTCACCTTGATGGTGGCGGCGAGCGCCGGCGGCGCGACAAGCGCCAGCGTCAGCGAGCCGAGCAGCGATAACGCGCCCGCCCTCATTTCAGCGTGCCGGCGACATGCTCGGCATGCTGCTCATGTCCCTGGAAGATTTTCAGCCCGGTCTCCAGCAGGCTCTTCAGCTCGGCATTGCTGGCCCAAGGAATGAGCAGGGTTTCGAGCGCGCCGTTGACCTGCTTGTGATAGGCGACCTCGTTCTCGATATAGGCCTTGTCGAAGGCAGTGCCCTCGAGCTTCGCCAGCTTGGCGCGCTCTTCCTTCGCCGCCTTGGTCAGCGCCTGGCTGGTGGCGTTGTCTTCCGGCTTCACCTTCAGCTTCTTCACCAGGTCGAGAGCCTGCTTGTTCACCGCCTCGTGGTCGCGCTCCATATCCTTGGCAAAGTCGACGACCTCCTTGGTTTTCGACTTCTGGATCGCCAGCTTCGCCGCCTCGATGTCGAGCACGCCGGCCGTATAGGCGATATGGGCGATCTGCGGGTCGGTCGGCTTCTCGGCGGCCCCAGCCAGCGGCGCTGCGCTGACGAGGAGGAAGGCTGCGAGGGCTGCGGTCGGTCGGGTAAACATGGCATCTCCTTCGCCCGGCGCAGAGGCACCGGGCTTCATTCTCAGTTGACGGCCATTGGATGCGGGAGAGGGCGAAACGTTCCCGGGAAAAGTCGCGGGACACATACTCATCACTTCGTCATCTTAGGGTCTGCGCGCGTCGCTTTGCTCCTGCTACGCCCAGGATGACGAGGCGATGGCGGCGATGCCTATCCTCAACGCGGGCTTCGCAAAATCTGAACGCGCCTCAGGCCTCGAACCCCAGCCTCTTCATCACCGCCTGCGTGAGCCGTTCGCAGCGCCGGCCGGCGAAAGGAAAAGCGTCGAGCAGCACCGGGCCGATCTCGTCGTCCAGCGCCTTGCGCACCAAGGCACGCGCCCGGTGCAGCCTTGTCTTCACCGTTTCCGGCCTGATGCCGAGCAGGTCGGCGGTTTCCTCGATGCTCAATCCCTCGATGACGCGGGCGACGAAGACCGTGCGATAGACATCGGGAAGGCTGTCGGTCGCCCGCTCGACAAGCCCGAGGATCTGCCGCTGCGCCATTGTCCGCTCCGGATCGTCGCCAGGGTTCAGGTCATTTGAATTCAACGGAAACCGGATGATCTGCGCGTCAGGGTTTTCAGGCATTGCCACGATGCGTTTTCTCTTGCGCAGCCGGCCGAGCGCCTCGTTGATGACGATGCGCGACAGCCAGGTCGAGAGCGAGGCATCGCCGCGGAAGCTGTCGAGGCTGGCGAAGGCGCGCATATAGGCTTCCTGCACGATGTCCTCGGCCTCGGCGTCGTTGCGCACCACGCCGCGCGCGATGCGGTAGAGCCGCTGGTTGTGCGTCTTGATGATCAAGCGAAAGGCGCCCGGGTCCCGTGCCAGGGCCCGGTGCACCAACGCCATCTCGCCGGCCTCCGCCGCCGAAACCGCGGCGGCCTGACTTGCTGACTTCATCATCGCGCCCCGATCTCCCAACAGGCGTTGCATCCGGGCAATTGGACGCGCCTGCCGGCAAAAGGTTCCCGGATTTTCCCGATCCAGTCGCGCGCTATGCTACAGCTTTCAGCGGCGGCCTGTCTGCAGCCTGCGCGCGGGCGGCGGCGGCAAGCAGATCGGTCTGGGTGATGAGTCCGAGAATATGCCGTCCGGCGTCGACGATCACCACCGCATGGCTGCGCCCGTCGGTCAGCAGCGGCAGCAGGCTCATCGCCGGCGTCTCGGGCGAGGCCGTGCCGGCCTTCGACATCACGCCCTTCACGGTGTCGGTCGCTTGCGTCAGTTCGCGCAGGCCGACGGCGCCGACCAGCCTCGCGTCGGCGTCGACCACCGGCAGGGTGCGGATATTGTGGTCGAGAAGCTGCTTGCGCGCCTCGTCGGCGGTGGCGTTCTCCGACATCGAGATCACGTCGCGGGACATGATGTCCCGGCAGAGCAGCGTCCGATGCGCGCGCACCATCGCCTGCAGCTCGACCTGGCGCAGCAGCCTTTCGATGTCGTCACGGTCGATGTCGAAGGTCTCGTCGAGTGCCGCCAGGGCGGCATCGACATCCTCGGGCCGGAAGCCGACGCGCTCCGCCGGCGGCCGGTCGGCTGTGCCGTGGCTGTTGGCGGCAGGCTGAGGCACATGCGGATAGTTGCGCCGCGACAGCTTGTGGAACAGGAAACCGAGCGTCACCAATATGATCGAGTTCAGCGCCACCGGCACGAAGGGAAACAGGAAGCCGGCGCTGATCACGGCCGGCCCGCCAAGCACGCCGGTGAGGGCTGCCGCACCGCCCGGCGGATGCAGTGAGCGCGTAAACGACATGGCGGCGATCGCCAGCGCCACCGCCAGCCCGGAGGCGATCACCGGGTTGTGCACGAAATGCGCCACCGTCACGCCGACCAGCGCGGAGATCGTGTTGCCGCCGATGATCGACCAGGGCTGCGCCAACGGGCTCGACGGAACGGCAAAGAGCAGCACGGCGGACGCGCCCATCGGCGCCACCAGCATCGCCACATGCGGTCCGTTGCCCATGGCGAGCCCGCTGATCACGCCGGTCAGCGCGATGCCGATGGTCGCGCCGATGCAGGCAAGCAGCCGCTCGCGCAGCGTCGCGCCGGCAAGGATCGGAACGAAGAGGCGGAACGCCATGGCAGCCCCAGGTCGAATGGCTTGAACTGTCGAATGGTGGAATTTGCGCTGCCCGAAATGCCGCCGAAGCCACGGATTTGGAAGCCAAACCAATCCGTATATTCGCGGCTGGAGAGAATATTATTGCAGCGCGGATCGCCTGCGAGATGCCGCCAGCGGCCTCGGCTTTCTCAATCGCGCCAAGGCTTTACGGCCGTCCGCGGATTCAGTTTGGCAACGGCATTTAGCACCGTCGCTCAGGCTCGGCCGCGGCGGCGAGGCCGCGCTGGATGTCGGCCTTGAGGTCCTCGACGTCTTCCAGCCCGATCTGCAGGCGGATCAGCGGCCCGGCATAGGAGCCCTTGGCGATGGTGCGGTCGCCGAGGAAAACCGGCACCGCAAGGCTCTCATAGCCGCCCCAGGAGTAGCCGAGGCCGAAGATGGTCAGCGCGTCGAGGAAGGCGTGCTGCGTCTTCTGTCCGCCGCCATTGAGAACGATCGAAAAGACGCCGCTCGAGCCGCAGAAATCGCGCTTCCAGAGCGCATGGTCGGGATGGCTCGGCAGCGCCGGATGCAGCACCTGCGCCACGCCCGGCTGCTCCTCCAGCCAGCGCGCGATTTCGAGCGCGCTCTTCTGGTGCTGCTCCAGCCTCACCCCCATGGTGCGCAGGCCGCGCAGCGTCTGGTAGATGTCGTCCGGGCCCGAACAGCAGCCCAGCGTGCAGAACCCGTCATAGAGCTGCTTCCAGCAAGCCTCATTGGCCGAGACCAGGCCGAGCAGGACGTCCGAATGGCCGGCTGGGTATTTGGTTGCCGCATGGATCGAGATGTCGACGCCGTGGTCGAGCGGCTTGAAGTAGAGCGGCGTCGCCCAGGTGTTGTCCATCATGACGAGCGCGTTTGCCGCATGCGCCGCCTTGGCGATCGCCGGAATGTCCTGCACCTCATAGGTGTTCGATCCCGGCGACTCGGTGAACACCACCTTGGTGTTGGGCTTGATCAGCGATGCAATTCCGGCGCCGATGCGCGGACCGTAATATTCGACTTCGATGCCGAGCCGCTTCAGCATCGTATCGGCGAAATTCCGCGTCGGGTGATAGACCGAATCGACGATCAAAACATGATCGCCGGCCGAGACGAAGGTGAGCAGGGGAATCGTCACCGCAGCCAGTCCCGACGGCACGGCGATCGTGCCGGCCGACCCTTCCAGCGCATCGACGGCGAGCGTGAGCGCATCCATCGTCGGCGTGCCGCGCGTCCCGTAGGTGTATTTCTGGCTGCGCGAGGCCATCGAAGCGGCGTCGGGGTAAAGCACCGTCGAGGCATGCACGACCGGCGGATTGACGAAGCCGAAATAGTCGCGCGGGTTGTTGCCGGAATGCGCAAGCCGCGTGTTGATGCCGATGTTGCTGCCGTCTGTCGCCATAGTTCGTCGCTCGTCGCCCATAGTTCGTCGCTCGTCGCAGTGTGTCAGGGGCTCAGCCATAGAGCGATGGAACTGGTCGCGCAACCGCTGCGAACCCGCCAAGCGATGGTGTTTGGCTGGGCCAAATGAGAGGTCGCCGGCTCATCTTTCGTGCTCTTTGCAGGCTTCCGGCGACGATGCGCCGGAGGCAGCCTGGCGCGCCTTTCTTCGCTACGAATCACGCCAGTCCTTCCATTGCCGCCAACAAGTAGTAAGAGGCGGGAGTTCAGGTAATGGCCAAAATTTCGATGGCGCCGGACTTGCCGGTCCCGGCTGCAGCTCTTGGCCAATTTGCGGGCGCTTTTGGCTGCAATTCTGTGATTTGCAGCAATCGGTTTTCAAACGTGTCGCAATTCGGTCATTTCCCTTGACCTCACAGGAATAATCGCCTTCGATGCGTTTCGTGAATGGGAGGCAGTGCATCGGCGAAACGATGCGGGTCCGGGAGCGGGCCTACGTGGGAGCTGCATTCACAAACGAAAAAAGATCAAGCGTCGCCTGCAATTAGGGGCGCCTGTAACAGAAAAGGGTCTGTGGGTCATGAAACACATTGCATTGGGCATGCTTGGCGCCGCCGCGCTCGGGCTCATGGCGTCCGCCGCTTCGGCCGGCACGCTCGACACCGTCAAGCAGAAGGGCTTCATCCAGTGCGGCGTCTCGACCGGCCTCGCCGGCTTCTCGGCGCCGGACGACAAGGGCGACTGGAAGGGCATCGATGCGGATTTCTGCCGCGCTGTCGCGGCCGCCGTCTTCGGTGACGGCTCCAAGGTCAAGTTCACGCCGCTCAGCGCCAAGGAGCGTTTCACCGCCCTGCAGTCGGGCGAGATCGACATCCTCTCGCGCAACACCACCTGGACGAGCAACCGCGACAGCGCGCTCGGCCTCGATTTTGTCGGCGTCACCTATTATGACGGCCAGGGCTTCATGATCAACGCCAAGAAGCTGCCGGGTGTGAACTCCGCGCTGCAGCTTTCGGGCGCCGCGGTCTGCGTGCAGAGCGGCACCACCACGGAGCTCAACCTCGCCGACTACTTCAAGAAGAACAAGATGGAGTACAACCCCGTCGTGTTCGAGAAGCTGGAAGAGGTCAACGCCGCCTATGATTCGGGTCGCTGCGACGCCTACACCACCGACCAGTCCGGCCTCTACGGCATCCGCCTGACGCTCTCCTCGCCCGCCGACCACGTCGTGCTGCCCGAGATCATCTCCAAGGAACCGCTCGGCCCGGCTGTGCGCCAGGGCGACGATCAATGGGCCCATATCGCGCGGTGGACTTATTTCGCGCTGCTCAATGCCGAGGAAGCCGGCATCACGCAGGCCAATGTCGAGGAGATGAAGTCGTCGACCGATCCGAACATCCAGCGCCTCCTTGGCACTGAGCCCGATGGCAAGTACGGCGCCGATCTCGGCCTCTCCAACGACTGGGTTGTCAACATCATCAAGGCGGTCGGCAACTACGGCGAAATGTTCGAGCGCAATGTCGGCTCGGGCAGCCCGCTCAAGATCGCGCGCGGCATCAACGCTCTGTGGACGAAGGGCGGCCTGCAATATGGTCCGCCGGTTCGCTGATGGAAATGTGATCCGGGAGGCAGGTCGTCTGCCTCCCGGTTTCTCTTTTCAGGGGATCGTCTATGGCTTCGCAGGAAATCCTTCGGCAGGAGCCGGGTCGCGGCTCCTTCATCAATGACCCGAAAATACGCGCCCTGTTCTTTCAGACGCTGGTCGTAATTCTTCTGTTCGTTTCGATCTGGTGGATCGTCAACAACGTCATCGAGAACCTCCAGCGCCTTCACATCGCCTCAGGCTTCCAGTTCCTCAGGAACAGGGCCGGTTTCGATATCTCCGACACGCCGATTGCCTACACGTCGGACGCAACCTATGGCCGTGCGCTCATCGTCGGCCTGCTCAACACAATCATCGTTGCCGCCGCCGGCATTGTCCTCGCCACCATAGTCGGCTTCATCATTGGCATCGGCCGGCTATCGCAAAATTGGCTGATCCGTAAGATCTGCACGGTCTATGTCGAGATCTTCCGCAATATCCCGCCGCTGCTGGTCATCTTCTTCTGGTATTCGGGCGTGCTCGCGGTGCTGCCGCCGCCGCGCGAGAGCTATCACCTGCCGTTCGGCTCCTTCCTCAACCAGCGCGGCTTCTATTTTCCGCGCGGCATCTGGGGCGACGGCTCCTGGCTGATCCTGGTTGCATTTGTCGTAGCGCTGGCCATGGCATGGTTTGTCGCGCACCGGGCGCGCCAGCGGCAGATGGCCACCGGCCAGCAATTCCCGGTGTTCTGGACCTCCGTCGCCCTGATCGTCGGCCTGCCCGTGCTCGCCTTCCTGCTCGCCGGCATGCCGCTTACGTTCGACTTCCCGAAGCAGTCGACCTTCAATTTGACAGGCGGATTTCAGATCAAGCCTGAGTTCCTGTCGCTCCTGCTGGCGCTTTCCTTCTACACGGCCGCCTTCATCGCCGAGATCGTGCGCGCCGGCATCAAGGGCGTCAGCAAAGGCCAGAGCGAAGCGGCGGCTGCACTCGGCCTACGCTCCGGGCCGATCCTGCGCCTGGTGGTGATCCCGCAGGCGATGCGCATCGTCATCCCGCCGCTTACCAGCCAGTATCTGAACCTCACCAAGAACTCTTCGCTGGCGATCGCCATCGGCTACCCCGATCTCACCGCCACCGCCGGCACGGTGCTCAACCAGACCGGCCAGGCGGTCGAGGGCGTGTTCCTCATGATGATCGCCTATCTGGTGCTGAGCCTCGTCACCTCTGCGGTGATGAACGTGGTGAACGCCAGAATGGCGCTGGTGGAGAGGTAGAGCCATGCAGGAACACGACATGTCCTGGGTGCGCACCGAGATGACGCTGGCGCAGCCGGCGCCTCCTGGCGAGCGCGGCGCCTATGCCTGGGTGCGCAAGAACCTGACCGCATCGGTTGGCGACACTATCCTGACCATCCTCGGCATCGCCCTAGTCGCCTGGATCCTGCCGCAGGTCATCAACTGGGCCTTCATAAACGCAGTGTGGACCGGGCCGGACCGCACGGTCTGCGCCACCGTCTCGCAAGGCGGCATCCAGCCCGACGGCTGGACCGGCGCCTGCTGGGCTTTCGTCAACGCCAAGTTCGGCCAGTTCATGTTCGGCACCTATCACATCGAGGAACGCTGGCGGCCTATCCTGGTCGCCATCCTGTTCGTGGTGTTGCTGGTGCCTATGCTGATCCCGCGCGTGCCGCGCAAGGGGCTGAATGCCATCCTGCTCTTCCTCGTGCTGCCGGTCGTCGCCCACTTCCTTTTGGTCGGCGGCGTGTTCGGGCTGCCGCATGTCGAGACCTCGCGCTGGGGTGGGCTGCTGGTGACGCTCAGTCTCTCCTTCGTTGGTATGGCCGTGTCGCTGCCCCTGGGCATCGCTCTGGCGCTCGGCCGTCGCTCCCAGATGCCGATCGTCAAATGGCTTTGCGTCGTCTTCATCGAGACGGTGCGCGGCATTCCGCTGATCACCGTGCTGTTCTTCGCGAGCGTCATGCTGCCGCTTTTCCTTCCCGAGGGCGTTACCTTCGACAAGTACCTCAGGGCGCTGATCGGCGTGTCGCTGTTTGCCGCCGCCTATATGGCGGAAGTGGTGCGCGGCGGCCTCCAGGCAATCCCGAAGGGCCAATATGAGGGCGCCGATTCGCTCGGCCTCGGCTATTGGCAGAAGATGGGCTTGATCGTGCTGCCGCAGGCGCTGAAGCTGGTCATTCCCGGCATCGTCAACACCTTCATCGGCATGTTCAAGGATACCAGCCTGGTGCTCATCATCTCGATGTTCGACCTGCTCGGCGTGGTGAAGCAGAATTTCTCCGATCCCAACTGGGCGACGCCGCAGACCCCGAAGTCCGGCTTGATCTTCGCCGCCTTCGTGTTCTGGCTGTTCTGCTTCGGCATGTCGCGCTATTCAATGTACACCGAGCGCCGGCTGGACACCGGCTACAAACGATAAAAAGGGGAATTGGCCATGGCCACCGAAAACGCCGTCAGCGCGGAAGACCTCAAGGTCGATGCCAAGAAGATGCACATCTCGACGACAGATGTCGCCATCGACATCGTCGGCATGCACAAATGGTATGGCGAGTTCCATGTGCTGAAAGACATCAACCTAAAGGTGATGCGCGGCGAGCGCATTGTCATCTGCGGCCCGTCCGGCTCCGGCAAGTCCACCATGATCCGCTGCATCAACCGCCTGGAAGAGCACCAGAAGGGCAAGATCATCGTCGACGGCAAGGAACTCACCAACGATCTGAAGAAGATCGACGAGGTGCGCCGCGAGGTCGGCATGGTGTTCCAGCACTTCAACCTGTTCCCGCATCTGACAATCCTGGAGAACTGCACGCTGGCGCCAATCTGGGTGCGCAAGACGCCAAAGAAGCAGGCCGAGGAAATCGCCATGCATTTCCTGAAGCGCGTCAAGATCCCGGAGCAGGCCAACAAATATCCTGGACAGCTCTCCGGCGGCCAGCAGCAGCGCGTGGCGATCGCCCGCTCGCTCTGCATGAACCCGCGCATCATGCTGTTCGACGAGCCGACCTCGGCGCTCGACCCTGAAATGATCAAGGAAGTGCTGGAGACGATGGTTGGCCTTGCCGAAGAAGGCATGACCATGCTGTGCGTCACCCACGAGATGGGCTTTGCCCGCAAGGTCGCCAACCGGGTGATCTTCATGGATCAGGGCCAGATCGTCGAGCAGAACACGCCGGCCGAGTTCTTCGATAATCCGCGCCATGAGCGGACGAAACTGTTCCTGTCGCAGATCCTGCACTGAGCTTCTGACGCCAATTCGAGAAGCCCGGCCGCCAACGGCCGGGCTTTTGAGCGACCGGTTGGTGAAGCGCGCTGCCGGTCTCGCCTTCCATAGTTGTCGAGGCGCGGTAGCATTGGCGGTCGTGCAGGACACCGCTGCAGCGAACGCCTCACCGCCTGTTCCGCTCCTCCCAGCCATAGAGCCAGTCCAAATCTCCCGCGAGCTTCTCCGCCGGGCGCGTCGCCAGCACCAGGTTGCGCGCGATCGCAACCGGGCCCCATGCGTGCCAGGCCATGCGGTTGAGTGCGCCGCGTCTGAGCACCTTCTCGATGCGCGGCCGCCTGAGATTTTCCCATGTGGTGAGGCTCTGCCGCGGATCGCCGTCGAATTCGGCGACCAGATCGGCGAGCATCGCGGCATCCTCGATCGCCATCGCCGCGCCCTGCGCCGCGAACGGGGTCATGGCGTGCGCCGCGTCTCCGATCAGGGCTACGCCCTTCGGCATCGTCCAGCGACGTTGCTCGACGGTGTGGATCGGAAACGCCGTCCATGGCCCGGCAAGCCCGGCAAGCCTTGCCAGCGCCGGCGACGTACCGCGCATGGCGCTGGCGAGGATGGCGGGGTCCGCATGGCCGGACCAGCCTTCGGCGATGCGCTCGCCCTTGGTGAAGGCGGCCAGGTTGAAGGCGCTGCCCTTGCTCACCGGATACGCGACCATATGGAAGCCGGGATGGAGGAAGGCGGTGATGCAGTCGCCGGCGGCGATTGCTGCAAAAGCCTGGCCGGCGGCGCTTGTCGCTGCAACCGTTGCGCGCCAGGCCAGCTCGCCCGAGAAGCGGTTCTTCCCGAAGGCCGGCTCTCGACCCGCAAGCAGCCTGCGAACCGACGACCAGACGCCGTCCGCGCCGATCAGCAGGCCGCCGGCGGCCTCGATGCTGCCGCCATCCGTTTCGGCGGCGACGGCGATGTCTTGCGGGTGAACAGCGACGTCCGTTACCCGCGCGCCGGTGACGAGTTGGATTTCAGGATGCTCCGCCATCCGCGCCGTCAGCGCCGCCTGCAGGTCGGCGCGGTGCGCCACCAGATAGGGCGCGCCCCAACGCTCTTCGCCGGCCTGGCCGAGCGGCACGCGCGCCAGTTCGCGCAAGGTGGCAGCGCCCTTCAGCACCACCGCTTCCGGGCGGATCGCGCTCAGCCGCAACCGGTCGAGCGCGCCGAGCCGACTGAGCATACGGGTGGCGTTGGGGGAAAGCTGGATGCCCGCGCCCACCGCTTCGAGCTGGCTGGCCTGTTCCAGCACCGTGACGGCATGGCCGTGTTCGGCAAAGGCAAGAGCTGCTGTCAGTCCGGCGATACCGGCCCCGGCGATGACGACCTGCCGGGACCGCGCCTCCTCCATGGTCTAGCGGTCACCCAGATCCGCGATCAGGCGGCCTGGTCGATATAGAGGCAGCCGGCAGGCTCGGTTTCCGTCGCCTTCAGCTTCGGCGAATAGCGGTAGAGCGTCGAGCAGTAAGGGCAGACCTTTTCATTGTCGTCGCCCATGTCGAGGAATACATGCGGGTGGTCGAAAGGCGGGTTGGCGCCGGTGCACATGAATTCCTTGACGCCGATATCGATCGCCGGATGGCCCGCGTCGTTCTGGAAATGGGGAATGGTACCGCCTGCCATCGTCGTCTCCTTCAGTTCGGCCCGTTTGCATCTGGATCATAACCGGCCGGTTTGCAAGATCGATGAAATGAAACTGTCGCAAAAGGCTGGCAGAGGATAAGTTGAGCCGGTTAAGCGCATGAGGCCGGAAACGAAGCGATTCCGTGACATCATGCGTCATAAAAGCGTGTTAGAGCGTGCATAGCGCGTCCGGCGGCGTATGGCGCTCAAAGAACGACGTTGTGGCCAAGAGCAGGAACCATGAACGAACTGAAGCCGGTGCAGAGCGAGTTCATCACCGTCGAGGCGGCGAGCCCGGACGGCGGCAATCCAGACCGTTTCGTCAACCGCGAGTTTTCCTGGCTGCAGTTCAACCGCCGGGTGCTCGAGGAATCGCTGAACGAGCATCACCCGCTGCTCGAGCGCGTCCGCTTCCTGTCGATCTCGGCCGCAAACCTCGACGAGTTCTTCATGGTGCGCGTCGCCGGCCTCGCCGGTCAGGTGCGCGAGGGCATCGCGTTGAAGAGCCCGGACGGCCGCACGCCTGAGCAGCAGTTGGAGCAATTGCTGCGCGAGGTCGAGCGCCTGCAGGAAGACCAGCAGAAGAGCCTGTCGGTCTTGATGGAGCTGCTCAACAAGGAAGGCATCGAAAGCATCCCCCGCGACGGCCTGACCAAGGACGAGAAGGCCTGGCTGGAGGAGCATTTCCAGGGTCAGGTTTTCCCGGTGCTGACGCCGCTGTCGATCGACCCGGCGCACCCGTTTCCGTTCATCCCCAATCTCGGTTTCTCAATGGCGCTGCAGCTGCGCCACCGCAAGAACGGCGAGGAGATGAGCGCGCTCTTGCGCTTGCCGGTGGCGCTGCGGCGGTTCATCCGTCTGCCCGACCGCAAGCATCATGTCCGCTTCATCCCGCTGGAAGAAGCGGTCGGCCTCTATATCGGCAAGCTCTTCCCTGGATATGAGGTCAAGGGCTCGGGCACGTTCCGCATCATCCGCGACAGCGATATCGAGGTGGAGGAGGAATCGGAAGACCTCGTTCGCCTGTTCGAGACGGCGCTGAAGCGCCGCCGCCGCGGCTCCGTCATCCGCATCGAATTCGACACGCTGATGCCGGCCGAGTTGCGCGACTTCGTCGCCGGCGAGCTCGGAGTATCGTCGAGCCGCATCAGCGTGCTCACCGGGCCGCTGGCGCTCAACCAGATCTCCGAGATCGTCGCCATCCCGCGCGACGACCTCAAGTTCACGCCCTACAACCCGCGCTTTCCCGAGCGCATCCGCGAGCATGGCGGCGACTGCCTGGCCGCGATCCGCGAGAAGGACATCATCGTCCACCACCCCTACGAATCCTTCGACGTCGTGGTGCAGTTCCTGCGTCAGGCGGCGGCCGATCCGGAAGTCGTCGCCATCAAGCAGACGCTCTACCGCACCTCGAACGACAGCCCGATCGTGCGGGCGTTGATCGACGCGGCGGAGGCCGGCAAGTCGGTGACGGCGCTCGTCGAGCTCAAGGCGCGCTTCGATGAAGAGGCCAATATCCGCTGGGCGCGCGACCTCGAGCGCGCCGGCGTCCAGGTCGTCTTCGGCTTCCTGGAGTTGAAGACCCACGCCAAGATGTCGCTGGTGGTCCGCCGCGAGGACGGTCGGCTGCGCAATTACGTGCATCTCGGCACCGGCAACTACCATCCGGTCACCGCCCGCATCTACACCGACCTGTCCTTCTTCACCACCGACCCGACGATCGCGCGCGATGTCGCGCAGATCTTCAACTTCATCACCGGCTACGCCGAGCCTGCCGAGGAGATGCGTCTTGCGGTGTCGCCGTTCACGCTGCGCGACCGCATCCTGAGGCACATCGCCGAGGAGATCGCCCATGCGCTCGAAGGCAGGCCGGCCCGTATCTGGATGAAGATGAACGCGCTCGTCGATCCGACCGTCATCGATGCTCTCTATAACGCCAGCCGCGCCGGCGTCGAGATCGATCTCGTCGTGCGCGGCATCTGCTGCCTGAGGCCGCAGGTGCCGGGTCTTTCCGAGAACATCAGGGTGAAGTCGATTGTCGGCCGCTTCCTCGAGCACAGCCGCATCTACTGCTTCGGCAACGGCCACGGTCTGCCGTCCGACGAAGCGATCGTCTACATCTCCTCGGCCGATATCATGCCGCGCAATCTCGACCGCCGCGTCGAGACCCTGGTGCCGATCACCAATCCGACTGTGCATGAACAGGTGCTTGGCCAGATCATGCTCGGCAACATCATGGACAATCAGCAAAGTTTCGACGTATTGGCTGATGGCACCTCCCGGCGCGCTGCGCTCGAGGAGGGCGAGGAACCGTTCAACGCGCAGGAATATTTCATGACCAATCCGAGTCTTTCCGGACGGGGTGACGCGCTGAAATCGCATGCGCCAAGGCGCATTGCACAGTTTAAGCGCCGCAAGAAGAACGCCGCCGCGTGATTTCAGTCTCCCAGGGCCGGCTCCAGGACCGGCGGCCGCTGTCGATCATCGACATCGGATCGAACTCGATCCGCCTCGTCGTCTATGAAGGGCTGGCCCGCTCGCCGACGATGCTGTTCAACGAAAAGATGCTGGCCGGCCTCGGCCGCGGCATCGTTTCGACGGGCAAGCTCGATCCCGAGGCGGTGACGCGCTCGATGGAGGAGTTCCGCCGTTTTCGCGCGCTTTCCGATCAAGCCGGCGCCGAGCACATCTATGTGCTGGCGACCGCGGCCGCGCGCGAGGCGGTCAACGGCCCGGACTTCATCCACCGCGCCGAGGATGTGCTGAAGACCGAGATCCGCGTGCTTTCCGGCCGCCAGGAAGCGCATTATTCGGCGCTTGGCATCATTTCCGGCTTCTATCCGGCCAACGGCATCGCCGGCGACCTTGGCGGCGGCAGCCTGGAACTCGTCGACATCAATGGCGAGGCGATCGGCGACGGTATCACGCTGCCGCTCGGCGGCCTGCGCCTGCAGGACATGGCGAAGAACTCTCTCGTCCAGGCGCAGAAGATCGCGCGCCAGGAGCTGGCGCGGGCGAAGCTTTTGAAGGG
>NZ_RZST01000449.1:0-3923 GCF_003997575.1 Mesorhizobium sp. M1A.F.Ca.IN.022.07.1.1 | reverse complement strand
TCTCTACTCGATCGACGAGGTCAAGCGCTCGGCCCGCGTGCGCGACATCGCCCGGCGTATCGACCTCGACACGCTCAACTTCGATTTCGGCTCGGCGACTCTTTCCGACACCGAAGTGCAGAAGCTCGAAGGCGTGGCCACCGCCATGGACAAACTTCTCAAGAAGAACCCGGCCGAGACCTTCCTGATCGAGGGCCACACCGACGCCGTCGGTACGCCTGACGCGAACCTCGCACTGTCGGATCGGCGTGCCGAGGCGGTCGCCGAAGCGTTGACCAACGCTTTCGGCGTCCCGGCCGAGAACCTCACGACACAGGGCTATGGCGAGGAATATCTCAAGGTGAATACGTCTAGCCCGAACCGCGAGAACCGTCGTGTCGCCATCCGCCGCATCACCTCGCTGGTGGCGCCTGTGGCGAGCAACGAGCAATGACTTGAAGATCCTGAGCCGATTTTCGGAATCGGCGCGACAAGATTGGGCCCGTCCGGATCCGGACGGGCCCTTTCTCTTGGAATTCAAGAAGAATTGTCCCGCTCATCCCGCCGTGCTCATTGAATCGCCGCATTGCGGCACCCAGATTCCAGTCAGGGCGTTCCCTGCCCTGTCCCGACTCCAGCGGGACACATGAGCCCCGCCGGCGCCCCTCTCCGGCGGGGCTTTATCTTGAAAATAAGTCCACCTGCCCGAGATACGGCCGAACCCCACAGAGCAATTCCAGGAGAGTGCGCAGCGGTTTTCGGAATTGCGTAGATCAGGGCGAAACCGCCCCGGAACATCTCAGGACGCGTCTCGAACTCGCGTCGAATCCATCGAAAGGCAGGAAGGGCGCCGCGGAATGAGGCGGCCGCGGGCTGTCAGTAGATCCTTCTGACCTTCGTCGGCGAGTTGGCGAACACCTCGTCCGGCACGAAGAAATCGCCGGCAAGCTGATCCGCCGCGCCTGGCGCATAGGCCGAAAAGTCCGTGACGCCCTCGGCCCGCAGCACCTCTTCGTCGATGTAGAAATTGCCGGTCGCCTCGCGCGCCGGCCGCAGGAAGATCGCGCACGCGGCATCGGCCATGATGTCGGGCGAGCGGCTCATCGCAGCCACCGTGGCGCCACCCAGGAGATTGCGCACGGCGGCCGTGTCGATGGTCGAGATCGGCCACAACGAATTGACGGCGATGCCGTCTTTGGCGAACTCGGCGCTCATGCCGAGCGTGCACATGGACATGCCGAACTTGGCCATCGTGTAGGCGACGTGGTTCTTGAACCACTTGGCCTTCATGTCGAGCGGCGGCGCCAGATTCAGGATGTGAGGATTCTTTGCCAACTTCAGGTGTGGAATGCACATTTTGGACACCAGGAACGTGCCGCGCGTGTTGATCTGGTGCATCAGATCGTAGCGCCTCATGTCG
The DNA here is from genome assembly GCF_003997575.1 of Mesorhizobium sp. M1A.F.Ca.IN.022.07.1.1. Taxonomy (NCBI): domain Bacteria; kingdom Pseudomonadati; phylum Pseudomonadota; class Alphaproteobacteria; order Hyphomicrobiales; family Phyllobacteriaceae; genus Mesorhizobium; species Mesorhizobium sp. M1A.F.Ca.IN.022.07.1.1. Next base: position 2,524 of record NZ_RZST01000449.1, on the reverse strand, counting down.
GTCTCCAGCGTGCCGGTAAGCTGGATGGCGCTGGCATTGTTGACGCAGATGTCGATGCCGCCGAACCGCTCGACGGTTTTTGCCACCCCCTCGCCGACCTGAGCCTCGTCGCGGATGTCGCAAAGCACCGGCAGCGCCTTGCCGCCGGCCTGCTCGATTTCTTCGGCCGCGCTGTAGATCGTGCCCGGCAGCTTCGGATGCGGCTCGGCGGTTTTGGCTGCAATCGTTATATTGGCGCCGTCGCGCGCCGCGCGCAGCGCGATCGCCAACCCAATCCCGCGCGATCCGCCCGAGATGAATAGCGTCTTTCCCTTGAGCGACATGTCTCGGCTCCCTCTGCAACAGTGAGGCAACTTGCGCGGCGGGCAGCCGTGGCGCAAGGCCCAACGCACCGGTCGGAGGTTACGCAGCGTCGTGCTGAAAGGGTCTAGACCAGCACCAGCCCTTGCCGCATCGCGATGGCGATCGCATCGGTGCGGTTGGCGGCGCCGAGCTTGATCAGAATCGCGGCGACGTGGAATTTCGCCGTGTGGACGGAGATGTTGAGCCGCCGGGCGATTACCTTGTTGGGCGCGCCTTCCGCCAGCAGCGCCAGCACTTCAGCTTCGCGCGGCGACAACGCCGCGCGGGGCTGGTTGTCGTCGGGCGCCTCGTCCTCGGACACCCCCGCGTGGAACTCGCCATGTGCACCAAGATCGGACGGTCCTGCCCGGCCGATGCGATAGCCGGACGCCGCCAAGCGCAAGGCGGCGGCAATCAGCAGGCCGTCGGCGGACCCCGGCAGCGTCGCAAACACATTGCCGCCCGGCCTTTCATGGCCGGCGCGGCGCGAGAGCAGCACACATGGCGTTGCCGGGCTCACGGCCCGGCTTTCCGAAGCAGCCTCATCGACCAAGGCGACATCCGCCGTTTGACCCATGCCGCTCCCGGCGAGGATCGGCAGCAGGTCCTCGCTCGCCGCAAGCGCATCGACCAGTTGCTCGGCGCGGGCCGCGTCGCCGAGCGCGATCAGCACCGTCAGCCGGGTGCTTGCCGGCTCCGGTCGAGCAATCGTTTGTATCGCGCTGCTTGCCATCGGCCTCTCAGCTCAACGGCTTTTCGCCGATGGTGATCGAAACATCGCGCTCAGCGCCGCCACTCAAGATACCGAGCGTCACGGTGGTGCCGGCGCTGTCCGGCCCGAGCTTGCGGATCAGCTCGCGCGGCCCATGCACGGCCTCGCCATTCCAGGTGACGATGATGTCGCCGACATGCAGGCCGGCGGCTTTCGCCGGGCCGCTGTCGTCGAGGCTCATCACCATGGCGCCGTGGGTGTCGCTGTTGCGGATCGGGTGCAGCCCGGCACCGAGATAGCCGCGCGCGACATGTCCCTTCTCGCGCAGCGTCGCAACCGCCCGCTCGATCGTCTCGTAAGGCATGACCAGCGCCCGCCGGCGCGGCCCGAACAAGAGCATGCCGATCAGGCCGCCCTTGGCATCGAGCACCGGACCGCCCTCGAAGCGGCCGCCGGCGTTGATGGCCAGATTGATGCGCCGTTCGATCGCGCCGCCGCGCATCGAGCGCCAGGCGGGCCCGACCTCGCCGACCGTGCCAAAGACCGCAAGTGCTGCCCCTTCGCTATTGCCGACGGCGATCGCCACGTTGCCGGGGCGCACGGCAGCGGCCTCAGCCAGTTGCGGCAGACCGGCGGCGGAAGCCGGCTTCAGCAGGGCAACGCCCGTCGAAGGATCGCGGCCGGCAAGCTCGGCCTTCACAGTTTCGCCCGAGGCCAGCGTCAGTTCGATCTCCTCTCCGGCTTCGACCTCTTCCTCCGCGGTAACAAAGAAGCCGTCGCGCCAGTGGAAGGCGCTCGCGGTGCGGTGGTGATGCGTAGCGAAGCTTGCCAGCGCCGGCGCGGCGGCCGCCGCGACATCGGCAACGGCATCGGAAAAGGCACTAAGGTTGAAGTTGCTCATATCGATGGTCTCCTGGGTTCTGTGACCCAGATATCGCTCCATGGCCCCGCCGCGAATACTCGCCTGACGGCTAGTCGAGTGCCTGACTGGCCATGTGGTCAGGTCGCGGCAATTGCTGCCGCTCCGCACATATAGGCATCGTTTGCGCCAGATCACACGGGAGCCCCACCCATGGCCTTCGCCGTCGAAAAACTCCAATCCGATGACGCCTTGCTCGACGCCTACTCGGCGACGGTCGCTCACGCCGTCGATCGAATCGGACCGGCCGTGTGCCGCATCGAGCGCATTGGTGCCGGCGGCCATGGCTCGGGCTTCGTGATCGCTCAGGACGGGCTGGTCGTCACCAATTTCCACGTCGTCGACGACGCCCGCGACGTTCGCGTCACGATGCCGGATGGCGCTTCGCGCGAGGGGCGCGTGCTTGGCCGCGATCCCGACACCGACATTGCGCTGGTTCGCGCCGACCGCAGCTTCGCCGACATCGCCCCGCTCGGCGATTCCAAGCGCCTCAGGCGCGGCCAGATCGCGATCGCCATCGGCAATCCGCTCGGCTTCGAATGGACCGTCAC
>NZ_RZST01000448.1:0-3925 GCF_003997575.1 Mesorhizobium sp. M1A.F.Ca.IN.022.07.1.1 | reverse complement strand
GCCCGGACCCGCCCGGCCTTGCTCGCCTGCGAGACTTGAGGCGTTCGTCGATCGGATAGAGGTTTCGATTCAGGAGACGTGCTTCGTGATGCGGCCATGATAGGCCGGTCCCTCACCGACTGCCGCACGCTCGGAAGAAGCCAAGGTAGGCGACAAGCCTCTGTGGATCGCTGAAGCGCCGAATGTTGCCGATTGCCGCGGCAACGTTCGCACCCACGGTGACGGAGGCAACGTCATCAGGCGACGGATTGTCGGATCCTAGTGGGCACCACCGCGATATCCGCCTCGACCACCGTCAACGCCTCGTTGATCTGATTGATCAAGCCGAGGTGGCACTCGATGGCGGCGCGCTCAAGGAGCAGCATGAGTTAACACCTACTCCTAGCGCCGCTCCTGGAGTCCTATTTCCGCCGGCGCCTGACGAAGCAGCGCAATGCGACTCCCGCGACCGTGGCCAGCTATCGCGATGCCTTGCGCATGCTGATCCTCTTTGCCGCCGCCCGATTGCGGAAGAAGCCGGGGGCGTTGGCGCTCGAAGAGCTGATCGAGATCTCGTTCTCGCTTTTCTCGACGAACTCGAGGAGAAGCGGAACAATTCCGTCACCACGCGCAACGCCCGCTTGGCCGCGATCCGATCTTTCTTCCGCCACGTCGCTGCCGCCGACCCGGCATCCTTCGGCGTCGCCCAACGCGTGCTGACGATTCCCATTAAACGGACGCACATTGACGTGACGTACCACCTCACCACGGCCGAAGTGGACACCCTCATCGCGGCGCCAGATCCAAAGACGCCCCGTGGTCGGCGCGACCGAGCCTTTCTGCTCTTTCTTGGCACGAACCGGCGCCCGGCCTCCGAAGCCACCGGCGTCAACGCAAACGACCTTCAGTTGGAGCGGCCGCACCCACAAGTGCTGCTGCGCGGCAAAGGGCGTAGAGACCGCGTCGTCCCCATTGCTAAGGACCCGGCTGCGGGCGCTGACATCCTTGTTGAGCGAGCGCGGGATCGCCCATCACGAGCCGCGACCGATATTCCTCGGCGCCCGCAACGAGCGCCGGGCCTACCAGACCGGCTTTGGCCGACAAGCCCATATCGCCGCACATCTTCCGGCACTCCCTCGCCATGAAGCTTCTCCAGTCCGGCGTGGACCTTTTGACGATCCAAGCCTGGCTCGGGCATGCACGGGTCGCCACGACCCACCGCTATGCCACAGCGGATGTAGAGATGATGCGCAATGGACTCGAGAAGGCGGGCGTCACCGGCGATCACGGCGTGCGTTTCCGACCAAATGACTCCGTTCTGCAACTGCTGAACTCCATCTGAATGTTTATGTGGCGGAGGCAAGCTGGGTTTGGCCGGTCCGAAGGGGTCAGGGCGGCTCCGCCACATAATCTCGCCCGACGCATAAATGCGGATCCCGGCCCAATGTCTCCTGAACCTGCAGAGCGAGACGCTGCATTCCGCGACGCATATCGGTCCGGCCCACCGCCAACCAGATCCGCACCTGGCTCGGGACCGGGATCATGAAACGCCCCGCGCCTTCACCATCGCCGCTGCCAGTGTTGGCGGCGTGGTCAGTGGAATCCGCAGCCGCACCTTGCCGGCGACGTCCAGCTCGATCACCACTGGCGGCGGGAGCGGCTGGGCGCGTTCGTCAAGAACGTCTTCAGTTGCCGGCTGCCCGGTCTCAGGTCGAAACAGCTCGTTGCGCCAGTATCGGCTGCTGGGCGCGACGCTGTTCGCTGTGTCACAGGAAGAAAGGAAGGTCACCTTGGAGCTCAGGTCAGCCGCCCCTCGGGCTTTTTGCCTATGGCGGCAAAGGGCTCAAGCAAGCCCGAGCTTTTTCCTGAGCTCGGCGTTTTCTTTCCGGAGCCGGTCAGCGAGGAGCTTCTTCAGACGGGCGTTCTCTTCTTCAAGCTTCACAAGATCCTTGAGCTCATCGCTCTGTGTTGTCTGCCCAGCAGCCCTTTTCCAGTGATAGTACGTCTGTTCCGATATTCCAGCGTTCTGAACGGCTGCCTTGATACTCTCTCCCCGTCCGATCTGCTTCTCGATCTCGCCGAGCTTCTGGGCACGCTCGTTCTCAGAGTAATTTCTCCGCGCTGCCCGGACTGTAGGCGAAGCGATCGCTTTAGATGAAGACGCCTGAAGAGCCGAGCTGGCGGCTCTGGTTCGTATAGCACCTGCGCGCTGCGCGGTCCGCTTCCGCGTCTTCGGCGCCTTTGTATCGGGTGTCTGTTCCTTCACGGGCACCTCGCCTGCTGCCTGGGTTGCCTCAGTTTCCTTAAGGTTGGACATCAGAAACTCCCTGCGATTTCAAACATCTATTCTAGCACCAGCATCTAGAACTTATGGGCTTTGTCAACTGCGGCCACAAAACCGTGCTCGCCAATGTCGCCGTCCGACGCGTTAACATGATGCCAGTAACTGCGGCAATGCAATCGGTTCGCAATCCGCAACAAAGAGTATCGGCTGGATGTGCACGACGCCCCAGTCTCTGAAACAGCGTAGCCGCCCGGTAAGAGCCGCTTTCAGTCTGCCTTAGAAACAAGGTGGTCGGTCGCCACTCCCGCGCATACTATCCGTCTACTCTTGCTCCTCGCACGGCGCCAGGTCCTCGTCATCGATGCCGGGCAGCGTCGCAGCGGCTAAGCCAGCCACTCGCATTGCTCCCTGACAGGATGGTGCCGATCCTGCTGAGATCGCATGCTGGCGCGACGTTGCTTTGCGGCCACCGTCGCGCCTGCCCGTGAACTGTTCGCGCCTGTGCTCATGCTCGCCTTGACACCCTCGATGGGTCCATCCGGGATGGTCAACCATCCCGAACATAGCGGGCAGGCGGGCATCTTCACCAGCAGTCTCTGTGTCGCTCTCGTGGCGGCAAACAAGATCGAGGCTGGCGGGGTGATGATCAACGGTCCTCGAACCATCGATTTTGATCGCGGTGGCCGTTCAGTGTGTTCAAACACGAGGCGCCGTTAGACGGCACCGCAGCATCATAGCGAAGTGCCATGCAGGACGACTCCCTGCAGCATCGTCTCGCGCAGCCAAACACTTGCCGGATCACTGTTGTGAACGGCCGGACGTTTGACGGCCTGTGACGCGAAAAGGCAGCGGAAGATCTAGCATTTATGGGGGAAATGTTTTTTCGGAGTGCTTGACCCGCAGGAAGGGCATGACTGCCTATCGCCCGACCCGGCAAGGCCGCACTCATGACCGGCTGGGCTCGGATCCTGCATGCCGCGCCCGTGAGGTTACTTGTCGGAAGTGCGTCGAGCACAACGACGAGATGTAGTTCACGATCTTTGAAACGCGTGGTCAACTATCCAAAGTGTGGATGCCTTTCATCGAAACAAACGATTTCATCAATGTTGTGGAATCCTGCATGGGCAGAAGCACCTGACGCACACCGATGCCCCACTGCCTCATGGCGTGGCGAGCGTCTTAAGAACTGCCCGAAAGGAGAACTTTCATGCGCTCTACCGGGCAGTGGAGTGCTGGGAAAGGGAGTTGCAACTGACCGGCCATGTCAACTGTCCGACTTCTTCCGAGCCTATGGACAGACTGGGAACCTTCCACGCAAAGCCATTCGAAAGCGGCCGCAGTTGGGCCGGCGCGAGACCGGAAGCCCGCGCAATCGGCTACGACGCGCACGGTGTAGCGGCTCACATCGTCATACTGCACCTACGCCACACACCGGCCGGACCTGATCCGGCTTTATGAGCATTGGGCTTTGTCAGTCGCACAAGCGTGATGGCTTTCGCGACGCGGCGCGCCTCAGGAACTGAGCCGCGGGTCCGGGTCGAAACGCGGGAAAGAAAGACAGGAAACAGAATGGCCGATCAATTCGCAACGGACGTCATTGCCCTGATCAAGAAACGCGCCGAGTCGGAGAGCGGTGAGGGAATGCCTGCGTCATTCGTCGGC
>NZ_RZST01000447.1:0-3935 GCF_003997575.1 Mesorhizobium sp. M1A.F.Ca.IN.022.07.1.1 | reverse complement strand
CATCAGCCCGGCGGCGACCGCATACCAGACAGCCAGGTGGACGGCCTTCATCAGCAGCCGGCCCACTTCCCGCGCCCGCTTCGGGTGGAGAGGGTCATAAATCACTTCGACCACTGCGCCGACGTTCCCGGTCGTTCCGTTGACCGGCAGATGCGATCCGAAACGCCAGGTCTTGCCCAGTCGGTCGGCGAATTCGATGATCGGCGTGTCCGGCCCGTCGCTCGACTTGTCGATGCCGATCACCTTGCCGGTGGCAAAGGCGCCGCGTCGCCTGAGCATGATGTCGCCATAGGTCTGTATGGCGACGACCGCGAGGAAGAAGACGCCGCACAGAAAGCACCATATCTGAATGTCGCTCGGATGCTGGCCGAAGGCTCCCGCGACTGCACGGAACGGAGCCAGCGCCTGGTGGAAGGCATCCGAAACGCGTGCCCAGAATGCAGTCCAGTTCTGCTCCATGAACGCTCCGACGGGCGAACCTGTTTTTTGCTAATACAGGACAATCGCGACAAACCGATTAACGCGGCGCCATCGACTGCGCGGAATCCGAGTGCAGTTGTCAGGCATAGACCCGCGCCAGGAACCCGCGGCCAGGGCGACATTGGCGACGAAGCCGTTGATGCGTGAGGCGCGATCCGGACCCTGATGATCCCAGAAATTGTGAAACATCGGCGTCGCGACGATCAGGAACAGGATCAGGCTTGCCGCCGCCAGCGCGGTGAACAAGACGCCGATCACCAGCCGTCCGGCGCGACCTGCAGGACATTTCCAGCCACAATGCCGGCCCTGCCTACGGCACGCCGCGTGCCGCCATCATCGGGATGAGCAGGTCTTGTGCTGGGCGTTGCGCAGGCCGGCAATAACGAAGGCGCCGCCGAGCAGCAGGCGCGCGGCAAACAGAGTCTCGTTCTGAAGATTCTCAAACATGTCATTGATCTCGCAAATGAAAGCCGCGCGGAACCGTCTTCGGATCCGCGCGGCTTTGGATGGTCAGGCAGCCTTGGCGGCTGGCATCGGATGGATGGCGTGGAACGACACGCAGAGCCGGTTCCACGTGTTGATCATGCCGATCACCACCGTCAGCTTGACCAGCTCTTCCTCGGAGAACTGCTCCAGCGTCCTGGCGTAGAGATCGTCCGGAACGCCGTTGTCGGAGATGTTCGTCACCTTCTCGGTCCAGGCGAGCGCGGCGCGCTCGCGCTCGGAAAACAGCGGCGACTCCTTCCAGGCGGCGACCAAATAAAGCCGCTGCTCCGTTTCGCCATCTCGCCTTGCCTCGCGGCTGTGCATCTCGACACAATAGGAACAGCCATTGATCTGCGAAGCCCTGAGCTTGACCAGGTGCATCAGGCTTTCTTCCAGCCCGCACTCCTCGACGGCCTTGTTGAGCGCCATCACCGCCTTCATGATTTCAGGCGCCTTGGCGAAGAACTGCAGCCTCTGTTTCATTCTCTTACCTTTCACGCTTTGCTTGGTTGTTTAACTTTCTGCGCCCGCTGATGGCGTTCGACGAAGGCGCAGCTTGCGGCGACGGTGCGGGGATCGGCGTCGTTCATGAAATCGGCGACGATGTCGGAGAGCTTTGCATCGGCAAGCGCGGCGCGATAAGCGCGCTCGGCCCTCAGCATCGCGGCATTGATGCCGCACGGTTTGACATAGGCCGACGCGTCGAGCTTGACCGGGCCGCGCTGGCGGATCTCGCCGCAGCGGAAGGCAGGCTCCCTGCCCTCGACCGCAAGCACGATGTCGAGCAGCGTGATCCGCTCGGCCGGCCGCGCCAGCCTGTAGCCGCCTGCCGGCCCCGGCACGGATTCCAGGATGCGCGCCGTTGTCAGCTGATTGAGATGCTTCAAGAGATAGCTCGGCGACAGGCCGAACGCCTCGGCCATGGCCGCGCCCGACATGGTGCTGTTCCCGTCGACGCCGGCAAGCATGGCGGCGCAGTGGATCGCAGCTTCGACGCCCTCTCCCAGCTTCACGATCTTTGGCTCCAATTCATGGATAGTACCTATTATGGATAATTCTTATCTGCAATATGGGTAACGAAAAACGGCACCCGAAGGCGCCGCATTTCTTTCAAAAGTGTTCCCTACTCCGCGGCCACCTTGGCCATCGGATTGTTCGGATGCGTCGTCCAGTTGGCGTAGACCGGCGACACCGGTATGCCCGTGCGCTGATCCAGCACGCCGGCGGCCAGCGGTTCCATGGTGATGCAGCCCTCGACCGGGCAGACATTGACGCAAAGATTGCACCCGACGCATTCGGCCTCGATCACCTCGAAATGCCTGACGCCGTCGACCATGCTGGTGATCGCCTGATGCGAGGTGTCCTCGCAGGCGATGTGGCAGCGCCCGCATTTGATGCACGCGTCCTGGTCGATATGCGCCTTAGCGACATAGTTGAGGTTGAGATACTGCCAGTCCGTGACATTGGGTGTGGCGCGGCCGATGATGTCGGACAGCGAGGCGTGGCCCTTCTCGTCCATCCAGTTCTCCAGCCCCGCGATCATCTCCTGCACGATTTTGAAGCCGTATGTCATTGCCGCGGTGCAGACCTGCACGTTGCCGGCGCCGAGTGCCATGAATTCGGCAGCATCCCGCCAGGTTGTGATGCCGCCGATGCCCGAGATTGGCAGGCCGTGCGTTTCCGGATCGCGCGCGATCTCGGCCACCATGTTCATCGCGATCGGCTTCACCGCCGGGCCGCAATAGCCGCCATGCGAGCCCTTGCCATCGATGGTCGGCTGCGGCGCGAAACTGTCGAGGTCAACCCCGGTGATCGAGTTGATGGTGTTGATCAGCGACACCGCGTCGGTGCCGCCGGCTTTGGCGGCGCGCGCCGGCTTGCGGATGTCGGTGATGTTCGGCGTCAGCTTGGTGATGACCGGCATGCGCGTGTACTGCTTGCACCAGCGCACCACCATCTCGATATATTCCGGCACCTGGCCCACCGCCGAGCCCATGCCGCGTTCGCTCATGCCGTGCGGGCAGCCGAAATTGAGCTCGATGCCGTCGGCGCCGGTCTCCTCGACCAGCGGCAGGATCGCCTTCCAGCTTTCCTCCTCGCAAGGCACCATGATCGAGGCGACCAGCGCCCGATCCGGCCAGTTCATCTTCACCTGCTTCATCTCGCGCAGATTGGTCTGCAGGTCGCGGTCGGTGATCAGCTCGATATTGTTCAGGCCGAGCAGCCGGCGGTCGGCGCCCCAGATCGCGCCGTAGCGCGGGCCGTTGACGTTGACGACCGGCGGGCCCTCTTCGCCAAGCGTCTTCCAGACCACGCCGCCCCAGCCGGCTTTGAAGGCGCGTTCGACATTATAGGCCTTGTCGGTCGGCGGCGCCGAAGCCAGCCAGAACGGATTTGGCGACTTGATGCCGACGAAGGTGTTGCGGATGTCTGCCATGCTCATGCCCTCCCGTTAGAGGTCAGTGCCCGGTGGATGGATTCGGCGGCGTCGCGGCCTTGCGCCACGGCCGAGACCGTCAGGTCGTCGCCGCCGAAGATGCAGTCGCCGCCCGCCCAGACTTTCGCCAGCGAGGTGCGGCCCTCGGCATCGACCCTGATGCGGCCGCCATCGAGCTCGATGGAGGCAACGCTGCCGTTGAGATGAGCCGGCACAAAGCTCTGGCCAATCGCCTTGAACACCTGGTCGGCGTTGAGCCTCAGCATTTCGCCGGTACCGGCGAGCTTGTCGCCATTCATGGCTGTGTATTCGAGCTCGATGGCCGACACTTTGCCGTTCTCGGCGATGACGCGCTTCGGCTGCAGCCAGTGGCGGATCGTGACGCCGTTCGCGGCGGCCAGATCCTGCTCGAAGCCGGAGGCATTCATATGCTCCTGGCCGCGCCGGTAGCAGATCGTCACCTCCTCGGCGCCGAGCAGCTTCGACTGCACCGCGGCGTCGATCGCCGTCATGCCGCCGCCGATGACGACGA
>NZ_RZST01000446.1:0-3970 GCF_003997575.1 Mesorhizobium sp. M1A.F.Ca.IN.022.07.1.1 | reverse complement strand
CCACGTCGAAGGTGTCGGTGTAGGTGGTGCCGGCGGCGAACTCGTTGTGCGCCGAGGAGGCCGTGTAGGTCCAGGCGCCGGCGGCATCGATGGCGAAGGTGCCGTAGGTCCCGACCGTGCCGGCCTGAGCCACGAAGGTCGCCGGGCTGTCGACATCCGAGATGGTCAGCTGGCCGCTGCTCGATATGTCGGCGGCCGCATCGGTCTCGGTCAGGTTCCTCACATCGGCCGACAGCACCGCGGCATCGTTGGTGCCGGTAATATTGACGACGATGTTGTAATTCGCCGTGCCATCCGCGGATGTCACGGTCAACGTGTCGGTGACATTCTGGCCCTGCGTCAGCGGGTCGGCAAGTGCCTGGTTCAGCGCGTAGGTCCACGCTCCCGTCGTCGCATCGAAAGTGAAGGTGCCGTACATGCCCTGGAGGCTCGGCGGTGCCTGAAAATGGTTCTGGCCGGCATCAACGTCCGAAATGATCAGCTGACCATGTGCGCCGGGGTCGCCGGGCGTGCCGTTGGCGACGCCGCCAGCTTCCACCACAGTCGTGTCCGCGCCCGGCGCCGCTGTGATGGTGGCGCCGTCATTGGTGCCTTGAATGTTGACCGAGACGCTCGCCCAGCTCAACGTTCCATTGCCGAGCTTGATTGCGTAGGTAAAAGTCTCGTTGATGTGGTCGCCGGCTCCGAGCGCCTGCAGGCTCGTGAAGCCGTGCTGCGCGAGATAACCGCTAAGGTTCATCTCGACCTTGCCGTTGTTGATGCGGATCAGCACGCCGCCGCCGATGTCTTCCCAGGCGGAGATGCCGGTTGCCTGCGCATCCTGGGTCGTCAGGTCGATCGGCGCGTATTGCTTCGTAGCCGTCGATGCGGACGTGCCGTCGTCGATCGAATAGAGGGTCTTGGCATTGCCGCCCAAATCATTCGCCAAAACGTCCAATAGGATGATGGATTGGGATGCGGACACGATGACCACGTTGTCTTCCGTGTAGTTGAAGACATCGCCCTGTGCCTGCGGCGTGTTGGAGAACGACGTCGTGGTGCCGCCGGCACCGGAGATTTGCGTAGCCATTATTTTCATCCCCCTGGCAGACGCGCTCCGCGCCTGCTCGTTGGCCGTCCGAGACGGCTGACTACCCCATGCCGACGAATCGGCGCCCAGTCTGACGGGGAGAGGAAAGGATCAGAGTGCCATGCAACCAGGCGCAACCCGACGGTCCGGCCGTGAACGGCCAGCCCAAGGCGGTTCACAGACAGGTGGTGGCTCGATGGTGATGGCTACGACGGCGATGATCGCCGCGTTGCTTTTCCCCTACCCCAGTAGCGCCGAAACTCGTTGTTGCCGGTCGGGAGATTATTCGCGCTACCCTATATATTAGGATATTATTAACTCTACCGCAGCGCGCGTCAATGTCGAATTCGAAGAAGAGTTAATGACAAAATGCGTACTTGTACGCAGACATGGATAAACTGCATCGCACAGGCAAATAGAACTCGGTCCTTCCACGTAGCGGATCAGGCCTGTCCCACCTCTCACACGGCCTTGCCGAGCTTGCCGCCGCGCTCGGCGACCGCCTTCTCGACGGCGCGTTTCAGCTCGTCCTTGATCTCGACGGTGTCGGCCATCAGCGTCTCGATCTTCAGGAAATCGAGCACGCGGTATTTCGAGACGGCCGGGCGGATGAGAATATCCGGCGGATGCTGTCGCAGCTTGTTGGCGATGATCGACTGCATCATCAGCTGCGTGGCGCCATACATGAGGTCGACCGTGGTCGGATGCTTGCGTTCGACGTCGCTCGGCGCCCCGACCACGTCGATGGCGATGATGATGTCGGCATCCTTCTCGACCAGGTCGAAGGGCACCGGGTTGTAGATGCCGCCATCGATCAGCAATCGGTCGTCGCGCATCACCGGGCGGAACACCGCCGGAATGGCGGCCGAGGCCGCCAGCGCCGATTGCAAATCGCCCTGCGAGAACACCGCGAGCTTGTGGCCGAAATAGTCGGTCGCCGTCACCTTGAGCGGAATCTTCAGCTCTTCGAAGGTCGCCGGAATGGCGTCAGGCAGGAAGGCCTTCAGGATGCGCTCGATATTGAACTGGCCGACGCGGATACCGCCCTGCATGGCCTCGGCGATCGTGCCCGGCCGCGAGCGCCACATGCGCGCGGCCACCTCGGCGCGGCTGCCGAGGATCAAGCGGCTGTACTCGTGGATCTCCGCCCCTCGCATGCCGGCGGCCATGCCGGCGCCCATGATGGCGCCGATCGAGGAGCCGGCGATCGCCACCGGTTTGATCCCTAGCTCGTCCAACGCCTCGATGGCGTGAATGTGCGCCAGCCCGCGCGCGCCGCCGCCGCCGAAGGCAACCGCGAAGGTCGGGCTCATCCCTTGCGGGCTCCCGCCACCTGCACCAGCGGCGGTCCGATCACCATTATCGCCGGGTCGGCCGACAGAAGCTTCCTTGCCGCCGCCTTGACGTCTGCAAGCGTCACCGCATTGATCAGCGCGGCGCGGCGCCTGATGTAGTCGATGCCGAGATCGTCGAGCTGCAGCTCGACCAGCGTCGCGGCAATGGAACTGGAGGAGTCGAGATTGTTGATGGCGTAGGCGCCGATCATGTATTTCTTGGTCGCCGCGAGCTCCTCCTCGGTCGGGCCGTTCTCGGCCATCTCCTTCACCACCTGACGCACAATGGCGAGCGTCTCGGCGGCGCGGTCGGAACGCGTCGCCGTCGTGACCAGCAGCGCGTTGGAATGCTCGTGATCGACGAGATCGGAGCTGACGCTATAGGCAAGGCCGCGCTTCTCGCGCACCTCCTCGTAAAGCCGCGACGTGAAAGTCGAGCCGCCGAGGATCTCGTTCATCAGCACGGCCGCGTAAAAATCGGGATCGCTCCGTTTGACGCCGGGCCAGGCAAGCTGCAGCGAGGTCTGCGGCAGATCGTAGTTCACTTCCAGTTGCTGGCCGAGCTTCAGCGACACGTCCGCCACCTGGGCCAGCGTCTGCGTCTGCGGCAGGTCGCCGAACACCTCGTCCAGCTTGCCGGAGAGCGTGGCGGCGTCGATGTCGCCCACCACCGCCACATGCAGGCCGGCGCGCGCGAAACTCGCTTTGCGAAAGGCCTTGAGGTCGGCGGCCGTTATGGTGGCCAGGCTCTCCTTCGTCCCCTCATCCGGCCGCGCATAGGGATGCTTGCCATAGATCGCGCGCAGCCAGCGCTGCTGGGCGATCGTGTTGGGGTCGCGCTCATTGGCGAGAATGCCCGAAAGCATCTGGGCGCGGATGCGGTCGATCGGCGCCTGGTCGAAGCGCGGGCTGTTCACCGCCAGCTTCAGCAGGCCGAACGCCTCGTCCTTTTGATCGGACAGCATGCGCATCGAGCCATAAAGGCCGTCGCGTGCAGCCTGAAAACTCATCTCGGCGCCGGCGTCGTCCAGCTTCGACTGGAAGGCCTCGCTGTCGAGGTCGCCGGCGCCCTCGTCGAACAGGCCGCTCATCAGATTGACCAGACCTTCCTTGCCGGCAGGGTCCTGCGCGGTGCCGCCGTCGAAGACGAAGCGGATGGCAACCAGCGGGATCGAATGGTCTTCCACCAGCCAGGCGGTGATGCCTTTCTTCGACTTCACCTCCTGGATGTTCATCTCCGCGTGGGCGGCCAGCGCCGGCAAGAGCAGGAAGAATAGGGCAAAGCAGAGGGTTGCGACGATACGGTAGACCCCACCTTCTCCCTTTGTGGGAGAAGGTGGATCGGCGCACAGCGCCGAGACGGAGGAGCATATCGCCCAGCTGGGGCGCCCCTCATCCGGCCGCTTCGCGTCCACCGCCCGGGGGCGAGCCACGGGTCTCGCCCCGTCCTTCGGACCCCACAAGGGGAGAAGGGAAGGAGCGCCCATTCGTCCGCGTTCCATGCTCATCATCAATTCCCCGCCTGTTGTTGCGGCAGGAGATAGCCGGTCGTCGAGCGGTCGAGCAC
>NZ_RZST01000445.1:0-3981 GCF_003997575.1 Mesorhizobium sp. M1A.F.Ca.IN.022.07.1.1 | reverse complement strand
ATCCGAAAACGATCCAGCAGCAGGCGAAAAAGCCCGCGGAAAAGTTCCGCTTCAGCTTCCGCAAGGAAGACCTCTGGTGGACGGCTGGCTTCGCTGCCGCTGCCTTGCTGCTCTTTGCCGTCCAGCTTCTCATCAATTGGCGCTCGGAATGGTTTGAGGCGCCTTTGCGCGCTCGCGTGCTGAATTATGTCTGGGGCGGCCTTCTCATTTTCGTCATGCTGACGATAGCGAACATCGTCGAAGTCTTTCTCATCGGCCGAATTCCCAATCGCGTTTCGCGTTTCAACCTGAAGCGAATTTTCCGGTTGGTCGTCGTGGTCGCCGTCGTCTTCGTGGCCATCTCGGTTCTGTTCGTGAACTGGTACGCCGCCGTCGTTTCGCTCGGCCTGATTTCGCTGACGCTCGGCTTTGCGCTGCAGATGCCGATCTCCAGTTTCATCGCCTGGATCTATATACTGGCCAGGGCGCCTTATCGCGTCGGCGACCGGATTCGCATCGGCGATGCCCATGGCGATGTCATCGACGTCAGCTATCTCGACACGACGTTGTGGGAATTCGGCGGCGAACATCTTTGGACCGATCATCCGAGCGGACGCGTCATCAAGTTCCCCAACTCCACCGTGTTCGACACGCCGGTCTTCAACTATTCCTGGCCGCTGTTTCCCTATGTCTGGAACGAGATCAAGTTCCAGCTCGCCTACGACAGCGACCTGGAATTCGTGGCGAAAACCATGCGAGAGGTCGTGGACGAGCAGATCGGCGACATCATGAGCCAGAAGGTGAAGGTCTATAAGGACATCCTGTCGAAAACGCCGGTGGACGAGCTGCAAGTGAAGGAGCATCCGGTGGTTCATTTTCGCGTCAGCGAAAATACCTGGCTCGAAGCCATCGTGCGCTACCTCGTGCCGCCGAAGGAAGCGGGCCGCACCAAAACACGCTTGATCAAGGAAATGCTGGCGCGAATGAATGCAGAACCCGATCGCGTGCTGTTTCCAAAGAGCAATTTGCGGTGAACTTTTTGGCTTTTGTACAGCCAAGTCGTTCGTATCCGTCCATGGCCTGTCAGTTCATTGGCCAGACGATCGCCAGCATCGGCACGGCAACAATGACGACAAGGAACGACAGCGGCAGCCCCAGACGCGGATAGTCGCTGAAACGATAGCCTCCCGGCCCCATGACAAGGGTGTTGCATTGGTGCCCGATCGGCGTGAGGAAGTCGCAGCCGGCGCCGATGGCGACAGCCATCAGAAATGCTTCCGGCCTGTAGCCCAGATCGGCGGCGAATTCCGACGCGACGGGCGCCATGACAAGCACGGTGGCGGCATTGTTGAGGAATGGCGTCACGGCCATGGCGGCAACGAGGATGAGCATCAGTGCGCCGGGCGCTGGAAGAATGGTCCCGAACCTGGCAAGCTCTGCGGCGACCAGCGCGGTCGCCCCCGTAGTGCGCAGCGAATCGCTCACCGGGATGAGAACGGCGAGCATCACGAGGATTGGGCCATCCAGCGATTGGTAGACGTCGCGGAGCGGGATGACCTTGAAAAGCACTATCCCGACCGCGGCCGCAAAGAAAGCGACGGGAACCGGGAGCAGACCAACGGCAGTCGTGAGCATGGCAAGGGCGAGGATGACCACGGGCACGATACCCTTGCGAACGCTGCCAAGAAGGATGGGCCTTTCCGCCAGCGGCAGGCAGCCTAGTCCGCGCAGTGTCTCGGGCATTGTGGTTGCATTGCCCTGCAGCACGACGACGTCGCCGAGCCTTAGCTCGACCTTGGCGAGCCTGCGGTCGAGGCGCTGACCGCGACGGCTGACAGCCAGGAGGTTGACGTTGAAGCGATCGTAGAGGGCAAGTCGCTGAGCCGTCCAGCCGATCAAGGGCGAGCTTTCGCCAATGACGGCCTCGATAGCGACCATCTCGCTGGTGGTGACCTCTTCATTCACCCGATCGCCCGTGACGCTGAGCTTGCCTTGCGAGACAAGGCGATCCAGCGCTGCCGGGTCGCCTTCGAGCAACAGGATGTCGTTCACCTTAAGGACGGCATCGGGCAGCGGCGTCATCCGCATCGTGCGATTGCGCAGGATCGACGTCACGACGGCATCGCCTCCGGCAAGCTTGATGACGTCGGCGACGGTTTTCCCGAGCACGGTGGAATCGCCGACAACTCGCGCCTCTGTAAGGTAGTCCTTGATGTCGAGGGCTTCATTCAGCGCCCCGCCGAGCTTTTCGCGCACCGGCAACAGCCAATAGAAAGACAGCAGAAAGATCATTCCGGCGGCGGCGACGGCCGCTCCAACAGGCGCGAAGTCGAACATTGTGAACGCCGTTCCGGTCAGCTGCTCTCGCACCCGGGAGACAACAATGTTCGGGGACGTGCCCACCTGCGTCATGAGACCGCCGAGCAATGACCCGAATGCCATGGGCATCAGAAATATCGATGGCGAGGTGCCGGACCGGCGCGCGAACTGAAAGGCGATCGGGATCATGATCGCCAGCGCGCCTATATTCTTGACGAAGGCAGACAGGCACGTCACCACGATCACCAGCAGCGCCAGTTGCGAGCGAACTCCCGACAATTTCGGAGCAAAGCGCGCGATGGCGAGTTCCATGATGCCCGATCGCGCTATGCCTGCGCTCACCAGCAGAGCACTGCCGACAATGATCACGATATCGTCGCTAAACCCGCTGAAGGCTTTGTCGAACGGCACAATCCCGACGGCGAGGGCGAGCAACAGCGCCGCGGCAGCGACGAGATCATAGCGATAGCGGCCCCATACGAACGCTGCCATCATCACGAAGGTGACGGCGAACGACAGGATTTGCGGCATGGTCATGTCTTCGGCTGCTCCGCAAGCGGCTGATCAGAACGCCCAGACTGCTCCTTTGTTGCTTTGGCCCCGACGGTCTTGGGCTGCTGGCGGAGCTGAAGGCCATCGCGCATGAGCGCGGTCCCCTCGCCCGGCTCTGCCCTCGCGCGCGGGCGAAATTGCCCTATCGCTTGCTGAAGAAGCCGGACAGAATGTTCGGGCCGGCTTCGCCGGGCCGCAGCCTGATGCCGTCCTCGAAGCAGTTCAGCGTCACGCATTCGAAGCCGCTGTGGGCGAGCAACGCCACCAGCGAGTCACGGTCGAAGTGGTGCAAATGCTCGTTGGGGAGACGCATACGCCAGGTTCGGAACCAGGCGTCGCCGTCGGCGCCGAGCTCGCGCCAGCGGCAGTACGGGACGGCGACGGCCAGGTGCCGGGTCTGCAGGCGGCCGAGGAAACCCAGATCCGGGATGTGTTCGAGCACGTCGAACATGGCGACCAGATCCCAGGAACTGGCCAGCGCTTCCTCCCAACCGACAAAGCGGACCCCCGCGGGCAGCGGGAACTCGGCGATGTCGTAGCCGGCGCAATCGGCGACCCCGGTTATCTTCGCGGCTTCGATGAAGGTGCCGGTGCCGTACCCAATCTCCAGCACCGAGCGGGGGATCGCGCCGGTCAATCCCAGCACCCAGCCAAGCCGCTGATATCCGAGCTTGATGGTCCGGTCGCTCAGGTCCTCGTAATAGGAAATATATCGCTTGTCGTATTTGATCGGCGTGAAGTCGATCTGGTGGATCACGCCAAATCGGTCCACCTCGTAATTGTCCAACATCAGCGTGCTGCCCTCCGGATTCCCATTCCTTATACGGCGGCGCTAAACGCAGCGTAACTGGCGGGGCCGGCGACGCAGCCAAGCAAGGCGACAGATGAGCGACAGGTAGCCCCACTCGCCATTCCGCTTCGCCCCGCTTTCTGCTTCAATATCTCCTCATTCTCGGGAGAATCTCCATCTCAACCGATCCCTTGGCCCCCCTGCGCCAACGTTTCCTCACCCGCTGCGCCTCTCAGCTCGCTGAGCTGCAGGCGGCGCGCGAGGCGCTGCCCGGCTCCGACCTGACCAAGCTCGCGCATTCGCTCGCCGGCGCGGCCGGCACTTTCGGCTTTGCGGAGATC
>NZ_RZST01000444.1:0-3986 GCF_003997575.1 Mesorhizobium sp. M1A.F.Ca.IN.022.07.1.1 | reverse complement strand
CGCCAAGGGCATGCTCGACAAGGTCAAGAGCAACGTCTTCGACCCGGTGACAAACCCGCGCGGCTGGTTCAGCGAGGTGCTGTCAGCCGACGACACTATCGCCATCGACAAGGCGACGATCGAAGAGCAGCGCGACGTGTACGAAGGCCTGTTCGGCAAGGAAATGGCCGACATGCTGATTGAGCAGGAATATTTCTGTTCGTTCTCAGGCGCGCTGATCGGCTCCTATTGGGGCGCCGAAATATCTCGGGCAGAGCGCGCGTTGCGCATCGGCACGCCGTTCGACATCGATCGCCGGCATCCGGTGCATACGGCATGGGATCTCGGCAAGGCATCGAACAATCCGATCTGGTGTTTTCAGGTCATCGACGGCGTGCCGCTGATCGTCGACTTCTACGTGCCGGACAGTGAAGACCTGTCCGATTGGTGCAAGTGGCTGGACGAACAGGGCTACCACGGCAACGACTACGTGCCGCACGACATCCTGCATCCGCAGTGGGGGACGAAGCGCACGCGCCTCGACACGCTGAGGGATCACGGGCGCAAGCCGAAGATGGTCGGCCTAGTCAGCCTGGCCGAGGGCAACAACGCCGGCCTGCAAACGATCAAGGTGGCGCGCTTCAGGACGACCGAACGCGTGGCCGACGGCATCGAGGGCCTGAAGGCCTACCGGCGCGAGTATGACGACGAGAAGAAGGCGTTCCGCGACATCCCGGTCAAGAATTGGGCCGAGCACTACGCATCAGCGTTCCGCTACCTCGGCCTCGCATGGCGGCAAGCTGTCGCCGAGGTGAAGAAGCCCGAGGGCGACAAGGGCGCCTATGTCGGGCAAGCGGATGGCACGATACGAAGCCAGCAAACCGTCAAGGAGGCCGTCGACGCGATGGTAAGGCGGAGGCGTGCTCGCGCAGGTGCTTGAATTAGCGGCTATAGCCCCCATCACACAGAAAGGGCCCGGCGGATAGAGCGCCGGGCCAATCTAGAGATGCAGCGACGGGGTTTAGGGGTAGCCGCTGCACGAGCCGCCATCATCCTACTTTAGCATATGCTTGGCAACTGAAATGCGGTCGACGCCGTGACGGCGACGCGCTCGCGGTTAGCGTCCAATGGAACCGATCACGCGTCCGTGAGTTGTGGATCCAGTGGTCGATCCCTCGGGGGTGTTAGCCGCTAGATTGCAGGAAGCCCGTCGCCTACGCTTATTAGCTGCGACGGGCTTTTTATGAGTTACGCCTAAAGTTCGGGTGTCGGTCGCCGCAAGGTAGCCCATATCCAGACTTGCCCCACTGCCAAACGGGGCAAAGTCCCGGCCTGCCTGCCCACGTCCCCCGCGACCCCCGCAGGCCGGGCACCCTTGAGCCGGCCCGTTTGCCGGGCTTATTCGCTAAGTCTTAGAAAATGTTAATGTCAGTCGCTCTGGAGGCGGCGCATAATACGTGCCTGCCCCGGCTCGGAACGGGGTAAGGGCCCGGCCTGCTCTCCAAGTCCCCCCGACCCCCGCGACAGGCCGGGCATCATTCAAGCGGCTTAGAGTTTCGCTTTGCCGGCACCATCATTGCGCCAATCGATAGATTGGAGCAGCTATGCCGCGCGCTGGTGGTGTCTACTCAGCCCCTCCGGGTACCAAGGGCAGCCCAAACACGACGATCGAGAGCGCGAAGTACAATGCGCTAGTCGATGACTTGGTAGCGGATGCAAACGCGGCCCGGCCGGTGACGTCTGGCGGCTCCGGATCCAGTACGGCGGTCGGTGGCGCGGATAATCTCAGCGCAGCCGGCGCAGACATGGCATCGGCCGCGACTGTCAACCTGGCAAACAGCACAGGTACGCTGGTCAACATCACAGGCACGGTCACGATCACCGCGCTTGGAACCGTGGCCGCTGGCGCTGAGCGCGACCTAGTGTTTGCTGGTGCGCTGACGCTCACACACAACGCCACCAGCCTCATCCTCCCCGGCGGGGCGAACATCACCACTGCGGCCGGCGATGTGGCGCGCATGCGGTCGCTTGGCGGTGGAAATTGGCGCTGCCTGTCCTATCAGCGAGCGAACGGAGCGGCCATTGCTATCGCGCCAAACACGACCATCGTCACCCCGACGCTTACGCTGAAACAGGGTGCGGCGCCGACGCCTACGGCAGAGGGAGATATTCAGTGGGACACCGATGAAGACCTCATAGTCGTCGGTGATGGCGCGGCTCAGAAAATCTTTGTGCCTCTGCCCGCTTCGACCGCGACCGGCGATATTCTGTATATGACCGGTGCTAAGAGCTATGCCCGCCTTGCCAAGGGTACGGCCGGCCAAGTGCTGCAAATGAACGCCGGGGCAACGGCGCCGCAGTGGGTCACCATTCCGCTGACCAAATCGTTCGAGAGCTCACCCCAGATCATTACCGCAGGCGCTCAGGTGGTCCTTGCGCACGGAATGGGCCTCAGGCCGAAAATCGTTCAGGTGGAACTACAGAACGTCACGGCCGATGCCGGTTTCTCGCCCGGTGATTGCATCCCTGTCGCTCCCAACTATCAGGGTGAAGGGTCCGGCAACTCGCGCGGTGCGTCGATCTTGTACGACGCAACGAACATCAGTGTGCGCTTCGGTACGGCCAGCTACACCGTCATCCGCCAATCGGATGGTAACTATGACGTGATCGTCAATTCCCGCTGGCGGTACGTGGTGAGGGCTTGGGCTTAATTGAAGCCGCCCACCAGCTACAGGCATTCCCAAGCGGCTTAGAGTTTCGCTGCTCGCGCACACAGGATGGCGCCCATCGTCAACGGAGCCGTCAATGGACCGAAACTTTGCTCGCTCGCTTGCTCTCGTCCTGAAGTCGGAAGGCGGATGGTCGGATAACGCTGCCGATCCGGGCGGCGCGACGATGAAGGGCGTGACTCTTGTGAACTTCCGACGCTACGTCAAAGCCGATGCAACTAAGGCGGATCTCAAAAAGATAACGGATGAACAGGTCGCGACGGTTTATCGCCGGTTCTATTGGGACGCGATTGCCGGCGCTGAGTTGCCCGACGGCGTCGACTACGCCGTCTTCGACTTCGCCGTGAACAGCGGGCCGGGCAGGGCGGCGAAGTACCTTCAGGCGGCATGCGGCGTAGGTGTCGTCCAGGATGGACGCATTGGGCCTGCTACGCTCGCCGCAGTGCGTGCAAAGCCAGCAGGCGTCCTGGTCGACACAATCTGCGATGCCCGGCTGAAATTCCTTGAGCGCCTGCCGACCTGGCCGACCTTCGGGAAGGGGTGGCAGCGGCGCGTCGTGGCCGTGCGCATCCAAGCGATGCTGATGACCGCGCCCGCAGCCCCGCCAGCGCCCGCCCCGAGTCCCGTTGCGCCCACACCGCCGCCGGCCGCGCCGCAGCTTCCTACACCCGCTGCCAATGCCAAGGAGCGCAATCCATTCTGGGCCGCGCTCTTCGCCATCCTAAGACGGATCTTCGGAAGGACATGACCATGTGGAGCAAAATCCGCGCCTGGTTCAAGGATTCCGAGACCATCGCTTGGGCCCGACTTCAGATGCTCGGTGGCGCCGTCCTGACGGTGCTCAGCGCGACCGACCCGAGCCTATTCAACCAGTACATCCCTGACCGCTGGTTGCCGCTCTACATCGTAGGCTCCGGCGTTTTGACGGAAGTGCTGCGGCGCCTTCGTGCAAAGGATCTGTGACATGGTCGAGGTCTTTGCCGCGCTTCTATCGCAGATCGCCCCGTATGCCCTGGCCGCCGGCGGGGCTCTCGTTGCTGCCGTCGCATGGGGCTTTCACCAGCGCATGGCTGGTGCAAAGGCGGAACGCGCCAAGCAGGAGGCCGAAGAAGCCAAGGCCCGCGATGTTGCCGACCAGGTTCAATACGATGGCTATCACTCTTCAAGCTTGGGCCTGAACCGTCGCACGATCACGTCGAACACAATGTCTGATATCCACATGGCCGAGACGCCGATCAGAAACGCTGCAGCCAGAGTAGTTGTGTCGTCCTCGGTTCC